>JAPLBU010000126.1:22859-43450 GCA_026392575.1 Actinomycetota bacterium
TCCTCGACGGGGCGACGAGCGCTCTTGATGCCGAGACCGAGCAGTCGATCATCAAGACCCTCGAGGAACTCGAGGGTGAGGTCACGACGATCACCGTGGCCCACCGACTCGCGACCGTGCGCACCGCCGACGAGGTGCTCTATCTCGAGGGCGGTCGCATCGCGGCGAGGGGAACGTTCGACGAGGTGCGCTCGCAGGTCGCTGACTTCGACCGGCAAGCGTCCCTGCTGGGACTGTGACGATGGCCGTGACTCGAGGTCCAGGCGACGTCTCGGCCGTCGTCTGCACGTTGAACTCGATCAGCGGCATCGAGCGTTGCCTGACCAGCCTCCGGAAGTCCGGTGTCGCGGAGATCGTCGTCGTCGATGCGCATTCCACCGATGGCACCCGTGCGGTTGCCGAGCAACTCGCTGATCGGGTCCTCGACGATCCCGGCACCGGCCTCGGGAATGCGCGCAATATCGGCATCGCGCAGACCACATCGCCCCTGATCCTCAACATGGGTTCGGACAACGTGTTGCCCGCAGGACAACTGCAGGTGATGATCGATGACCTGTCCGGCAGGCAGGTTCAGGGCGTGAGCGCCCGAACCATCGTTGAGGGCGACGACTACGTTTCCCGTGGCCTGAATGCCTGGCGCACCGGACGCTTCGTGCCGGGACCGGCCGCGGTGATCGGCACACCCACCCTTTTCGATGGTGAGCTGCTGCGGGCTCATCCGTACGACCCGGCGAGGCGTTTCTCGGATGATTCTGAACTGTGCGAGCGCTGGGCGCGCGATCTCGGTGCTCGCTTCGCGATCTCGGATGCGTACGTGACCGAGATCGGCAAGACCTCCTGGGACGAGGTGGTCGTTCGCTGCCGGATGTACGGCACCTCGGATGAGGAAGTGTTCCGGAGCGGCCGGAGTCAAGGCTGGTCGACGGCACGGCAGGCCAAGTCATTGCTGCACCCGGCCCGGGTCGACCTCGTCGAGCCCATCACCCGGCTCAGTCCCGTCGATGCCGTGACGAGTGCGCCGTTCCTGCTGGCGTTCGCGGCGATGCGCTACGGATTCTGGGCGCGGTGCGCCCTCAAGGCAAAGCGGTAGGTCGGGGTCGCAGCTCGACTAGAGGCCGAGCTCGGCGAGGAGAGCGCGGATCCCCTCGACGTCGACCCACCAGTCATTGTTGTCGGAGGTATAGGAGAAGCCCTCCTCGACCTGTTCGCCGGCGGGCTGGGCGAAGCCCCAGTCGGCCAGGGTCGGCAGCACGATGTAGCGGTCGTCGCGGCGCAGGGTCCGGCGCGAGTCCTCTGTCGAGATCATCTCCTCGTGGAGCTTCTCTCCGGGACGGATGCCGATGTCGACCGTGGGGGCACCGGGAGCGACGGCCTCGGCCAGATCGACCACCTTCATGCTCGGAATCCGAGGCACGTAGAGCTCGCCGCCTGTCATGTCGGCGAAGCAGCTCACGACGAAGTCAACGGCTTGCGGCAGGGTGATCCAGAAGCGCGTCATGCGGGCGTCGGTGATGGGCAGGGGTTGGCCCTCGGCGATGAGCCGTCGGAAGAACGGGATGACGGAGCCGCGGCTGCCCATGACGTTGCCGTAGCGGACCACGGAGAAGCGCGTCTCGGAACCGGCCGCGTAGTGGTTGCTGGAGATGAAGAGCTTGTCGGCAGTGAGCTTCGTGGCCCCGTAGAGGTTCACGGGTGACGATGCCTTGTCGGTGGAGAGCGCGACGACCTTCTTGACACCGGCAGCCATGGAGGCCTGGATGACGTTCTCGGAACCGAGGACGTTGGTCTTCACGTATTCCATTGGGTTGTACTCGGCCGTGTCGACCTGCTTCAGCGCCGCCGCATGGACGACGTAGTCGACGCCCTTCATCGCCATGCGAAGTCGGTCGAGATCGCGGATGTCTCCGATGAAATAGCGGACTCGCGGATCCTCGCCCATCGAGACGCGCATCTCATACTGCTTGAGCTCATCGCGGGAGAAGACGACGACTCGGCGTGGGTCGTGGTTGTCGAGGAGCTCCTGCAGGAAGGCTTTGCCGAACGAGCCGGTGCCCCCAGTGATGAGGACTGACGCCCCTTGAAAAATCGTCACGAGGGGAGTGTATCGGCGCTGTGATGACAGGATGCTCCCGTGCAGTCGCTTGTGCTCGGAACCGCCCAATGGGGGGATTCCTATGGCGTCACCAATGGCGCAGGGCGCCTCGGTGATGGCGTACTGGCGAGCATCGTTGGGGAGGCCCGTGCGGCGGGGATTACCGGCGTCGACACGGCGGCGGGGTACGGGGACGCCGAATCCCGCCTGCGGCCGTGGGCGCGGGAGTTCCGCATCACGACCAAGGTGAAGGGCCATGGAGCCACGTCTGTGCAGGACCAGCTAGACCTGAGCATGGGCAGGCTGGGCGTCGACTCGGTCGAGACCGTTCTCGTCCACGACTGGTTTGCCATGGATCCCGGCGAGCACGTGCGGGTAGCCGGGCAGTTGCGGGAGGCTCGCGACGCTGGCCAGACCGATCGGATCGGCATCTCGGCGTACAGCCAGGAGGACCTCTCCAGCGCCTGGGACGTATTCGGTTCCCTCGATGCTGTCCAGGTGCCCGTGAACGTTCTCGACCGACGGCTGGTGGGCACGGAACTGGTCCGTGAACTCGTCAGCGCCGGAGCCCACATCCAGGCGCGCAGTGTCCTTCTCCAGGGCCTGCTCGCTGGTCCGTCCACCGCAGCGCTCGGCGGACACCCCGATGTCGTGCGGTTCCTGCAGCACTGCGCCGATGAGGGAGTGTCACCCGTCGCGGCGGCGTTCGGGTATGTCCGGCAGCAGGAGTGGGTCGACGAGGTCGTCGTCGGAGTGACGAGCGAGTCGGAGTTACGCGAGATTGCCCACACCTGGGCCGAGCCACTCCCGAGCATCGATCTCGACGGCCTGGGATCGGACGACCCAGCTCTGGTGGATCCG
This sequence comes from Actinomycetota bacterium, assembly GCA_026392575.1. Classification (GTDB taxonomy): domain Bacteria; phylum Actinomycetota; class Actinomycetes; order S36-B12; family S36-B12; genus UBA10649. The sequence goes on from JAPLBU010000126.1 coordinate 25,813, forward strand.
CGCCTGTGGCGCGCATAGCGGGCGTGTCTGTGAGACTGGCCCCGTGAGCACTCTGGCGGTCCTCCAGGCCCGCATGTCATCGACCCGCATGCCGGGGAAGGTGCTGGCGCCCCTCGCCGGTCAGCCGATGATCATCCGGCAGCTCGAGCGCGTCCAGCGCGCCGAGACCCTTGACGGGATCGTTGTCGCAACGTCGACGGATCCCAGCGACGACGAGCTCACCCGCGTGGTGGAGGCACACGGGGTGGCTGTTGTCCGGGGATCCCTTGACGATGTGCTCGGCCGCTTCGTACTCGCCATGGATGCGTTCCAGCCTTCGGCAGTCGTGCGGCTGACGGCCGACTGCCCGCTTGCATCGCCAGCCGTGATCGACACAGTTGTGCGCGCCTTCCATGCGAGTGGTGCGGACTACGTCTCCAACACCATGACCCCGACCTACCCGGACGGGCTCGACGTGGAAGTTGTGCGCGCCGACGTCCTGCGCGAGGTGGCCCGGGAGGCGACTGATCCGCCCGAGCGCGAGCATGTGACCCTCGGGGTCTACCGGCGGCATGACACGTTTCGCGTGGAGAACGTGGCTGGCGACGTCGACCTGTCCGATCTGCGCTGGACCGTCGACACTCCGGACGATTACGCCTTCGTCGTCGGCGTCTACGACGAGCTGTTCGCCACCAAGCCGGACTTCGACCTCGACGACGTCCTGGCGTACCTTGAGCGCCATCCGGAACGTCGGCGCACCGAGGCCGATGCGGTCCGAAACGCCGCCCTTGAGGGCATCGACACGGGAGCGATGAATGCCCACTCTGGCTGAGCGCTACGCCGCCTCCGTCGAACAGCTTGCACGAGCGGAGCGAGTGATCCCGCTTGCCTCGCAGACGTTCAGCAAGTCACGCACCCAGTACCCGGTCGGTGCAGCGCCGCTGTTCGCCCAGCGGTCGCTCGGCTGTCACACGTGGGACATCGACGGAAACGAATACGTCGACCTCGTCAGTTCGCTGGGTGCCGTGGCGCTGGGCTATGGGGACGAGGAGATCAACGAGGCCGTCATCCGGCAGCTCCGGGATGGGGTGACCCTGTCCCTCGCGCATCCGATCGAGGCCGAGGTCGCCGAGAGAATCGTCGACCTCATCCCCTGCGCTGAAATGGTGCGGTTCGCCAAGAACGGCACGGATGCCACCAGCGCGGCGATCCGCCTCGCTCGCGCGCATACCGGGCGAGAGCATGTGATCGTCTGCGGCTACCACGGCTGGCAGGACTGGTATATCGGCAGCACGAGCATGAACCGGGGCGTGCCCGAGCGGACACGGTCCCTGACCCACGCGATCCCGTTCAACGACATCTATGCGCTGAACGCGGTGATCAGCGAGATGGAAGGGCAGGTCGCCGCCCTCATCATGGAGCCGATGACCTCGGCGTGGCCCAAGGAGGGCTATCTCGAGGAAGTCCGCCGTATTACCGAGGCGCAGGGCATCGTCCTGGCCTTCGACGAGATGCTCACCGGCTTCCGTTTCGCGCCGGGTGGCGCGCAGGAGTACTTCGGGGTCACACCCGACCTGGCCAGCTTCGGCAAGGCCCTCGCGAATGGCTTCCCGCTGTCGGCCATCGTGGGCAAGCGGGAGATCCTCGACCTGATGCCGTCGATCTTCTTCTCCGGCACTTTCGGCGGGGAGACCCTCTCGCTGGCGGCCGCGAAGGTCGTCCTGGATCGCATGGCGACGGGGGAGCCCACGGCGCGCCTCGCTGACATCGGCGGGACCCTCCTTGAGAAGGTCGAGGCAGCCAGGCCGGCCGCTTCGCGTGACTTCCTGAGTTTCTCCGGTCATCCCTCGTGGGTGTTCCAGCAGTGGAGTATCGAGGACCCGGAGACTCTCGCGCAGGCTAAGACACTGTTGCTGCAGGAGATGCTGCGCCGCGGTGTGCTCGTCCTCAATACCCACGACGTCACCACGGCCTTCACGGACACCGATGTCGATCACGTGGTCGGGGCGTACGCGGAATCACTGGCCATTGTCAGCGAAGGAATCGCGCACGGAACACTTGCGGACCGCCTGGAATGCGAGCCGATCCGGCCCTTGTTCCGGGTGCGTTCGTGAGGGTTCGACTGAGGACGCTTTCAGACACCGGGTTCGCGGTAGGGGCAGGCCTGCTGTGCCTGGCCTGGGCCCTGGCGGCGTGGCTCACGGTCATCCCCAACCAGGACATGCTGGCTGACGCGATCCAGGTTCAGTCACTGATCCACGATCCGCGCATCGTGCTGGCCTTCCCGGGCCAGAAGCACGCCGGCACGGTCGAATACCCGATCCAGGTACTCGCGGAACTCATCGCTCCGGGCAACTACTACGTGCATACCCTGGCGCGAGTTCTGCTTGCATTCGTGACCGGATTCCTCGCGGCCAAGCTGTTCACCACCATCTATTCCAAGGGCCCGCGCTGGCCGTTCATCGCGGCGATCGTCGTTGGCCCGACGATCATCCACGGCCTGTCCGGCCCGGGCGGGAACAGTGTCGGCGTCTTCTGGCTGGTCGGGAACTACGACACCTCGTGGCTCCTCGTGACAGCGGGTGCGCTCCTGCTTGCGCGCAACCTGAAACGTCCCCAGCCCGTGCTGTGGGTATTCCCGCTCGCGGGATTGCTGATCGGACTGGGCTTCTTCGCGCATCCCAATGTGATGCTCTTGATCGCGCCACTGGCCGTCCTCGTGCTGCTCACGTTCCCGATCCGGTTCACGCAGCTGGCCTTGACACTGCTGGGTGCCGTGGCGGGCGTCATTCCGTCGCTGGTGTCGTACGTCATCAACGCGGACATCACGACCTGGGATCCGTCGCATCCACCGTTCATCGCGATGAGCATCTACCTCAACATCCTCGGCCTGAGCGGCATCCCGAGTTACTTCACGGTCGTGCTGCCGTATGCGATCGGCCTGCCGACATCCCAAGACGTGATCCCGGGAGTCCTCCAGTCGGGCATCACCTGGGTCTTCTTCGCGGCCGTATGCGTTGCCGCGGTCATCGGCCTGGTCCGGAGTCTCGTTCGTCGCTCACGCCCCGCTCCCGGAACGACACTTGCCTTGGCGTGGTGCGCGGCCTTTGCAGCGATGATCCTTTTCGCCACCTTCGTCGACCCCGTGTGGTTCTACGCGACGAGTCTGGCTGTCCTGTTCTGGATCACGGTGGGCGCGCTGCCGCAGGTTGCTCCGACCCAGGAGACGGGAACCATCGCCGCTGCGGCCTTGATCGTCATCGCCGGAGTCTCGACGATCACCCACAACTGGTCCTTCTACAGCGCCTTCGGTGAGCAGGTGACAGCGAAGCAGCAGCGCCTTGCGGACCTGCACGAGACTGCGAGTCAGATCGAGTCGGCTGGAGCCGGCTATGTCTATGGCTCGTACTACGACGCAATTCCGATCGGCTACGCGTCCGCATTCCGCCTGCGCACGGTCACCTCCACCTACGACCGCTTCCCCCTGAGTGACGCGGAGCGCCAGCAGGCGAGCGTTGCCGTGGCCACCCGCATGAACCCGGATGAGCCGTGGGGACAGTTGGCGCTAGACAATGTCGAGACCATGTGCGTCGCAACCGGCAGGATCCTGGTCACTCCGCGGGGGCCCTACGGGATCTTCACCTGCCCGCCGAGCGCCATAGACAGCAGACAGCAGGAACCATCGTGACCAGGGAGCTCATCTTCACGGCGACCTTCAACGAACGCGAGAACGTCGAGGCATGGGTCCGTGGAGTCGCCGGGGCCCGGCCCGATGCCGACATGCTCATCATCGACGACTCGTCGCCTGACGGCACGGCCGCCATCATCCGTGAACTGCAATCGGAATTCCCGCAGCTCACCGTTGTCGAGCGGTCCGGCAAGCAGGGCCTGAACACCGCCCACCTGCTTGCCATGAACCACGCTCTTGACCAGGGCTATGACCTGCTGGTGACCATGGATGCCGATGGGTCGCACCAACCAAGGCAGATCCCCGGACTCATCGGCGCGGTTGACCCTGCGGAGTTCGTCATCGGCACGCGAACCCACGGTGGGACTCACCAGGCCACGCTTCCGCGACAACTCCTGAGCAAGGGTGCGAACCGGACGGCCCGAATCCTCCTGCCGATGGGACTGACGGAGTACACGACCTCATTCCGGGTGTTCACGCCGAAGGCGCTGAGGGCGATCACCGAGGCGGACCTGCGGTTCAGCGGCTACTCGTTCTTCATCGAGTGCCTCGAGACCCTTCATCGCAATGGCATCGTCATGGCTGAGCGGCCGATCGACTTCCTCGACCGCGCCGGTGGCACCTCGAAGATCCCGAGGAATCAGATCTTCCTGAGCATGGAGACCCTAATCAGGCTTGCTGTGGAGCGTCGTCGTCCAACGGCGACCCCATCCGAGGTCGACCCAGGGCGCACGCGCTGAGCAGGACCGCGAGGAGGAACGGCGTGAAGGGGATGCCGAGATAGGCCCAGGAGAAGGTTGTCTCTATCAGTCCGCTGCCCACCGTCACGACGAGGACCGCGAGACCGATGGCAGACCCTGTCCGAAGAGCCTGCACTGCGAGGGTGAAGGCCAGCACCACGACGGCCAGGGTGAGCCCGAGGAGCAGCAAGCCGTAACGCGCAGCGATGTCGATGAACACGCTGTGTCCATGAGCATGCCGGGCTAGGCCGGCAGCGTTGCCCTGCGCGATGTACTCGTTGAATCCCGACGTGCCGACACCGGTCAATGGTGACTGCTGCCATAGGACCCACATGTCGTGCCACACATCGGTACGCAGGGCGAGGGTCGGATCGAGTATCGCCACGTAGCCGACCCCCAGCAGCAGAGCGCCCGTCACTGTCGCCCATTGGATTGCGCCGGCATGCGGAAGTGACCTAACCCGCTTACTCGTCAGGACCACCACCAGCAGGCCCGCCACCATCGCGAAAAGTGCGCTGCGGCCCTGGCTGAGGACCAGCACCAGCACCCCCCCGCCCACGATCAGGACCCTGTTCCAGCGGCTCAGCAGTAGCCCGAAGACGATGAGAAAAGCACCGAGGGGTGCCGCGTAGTTGACATTGCCGTAAGGCCCCTCCCAGCGCGTGTCGATGCCAGTGATCTCGGTCAAGAGGGGAATGCGGCCGTAACCCGTTCGCGAGGCGATGAAGGCCGACGGAGCTAGATCCAGCAGATCCAGCACGATCGCGATGCCACCCACCGCGATGGCGAGATAGGCGAAGATCACGCCACTTCTCGTCGCGTCCGCGAGGGAGGGCGGCTTCAGCAGAATCAACACAACCAGGAGGGGAAGCAGGAAAGTCGAGAGATTGAACAGCGAGTCATCCAGCTGTGTCTGCGCCGTCTCGATCGCCCATGCGACAGCAATCAGGATGAGGGTGGCCTGAGCCAATCGGGGCAGGCGGGTCGTGGAGCGGAACGGAAGCCAGGCCAGCACCGCCGCCACGCCCCCGGCCACCCCAATGAGGACGCTGGCCGGCTGGCCTTTCAGCAGGACCGTTGATGGGGCGATGTAGTTGGCCAAGGTCGCAAGGGGCACGGTGGCCAGGGCGATCCAGAGGTAGACGGCGTGATCTCTCAATGGGGACCGCGGTGCCCGCCTGTCGGACTGCTGATCCGCATCGCTCTCGGCTGTCATTGAGTTTCCCACTCGGTCACGATATCGATGCGTTCGAAGGGATTTCCAGCGGACATGTCAGCGGTCGCCGGCAGCCGATGATTGATCGGCGACTGAGCCATGACTCGGTCTCAAGCATGAAGTTGCATAGAGTGGGACCAGTGAATAACGGATCGAAAGGTAGCGGGACGATGGAATCGCGGGGGATACGCGGCAGGAAGGACCATCAGTCAACGGTGCTGCGACGGTTTCGCGTTGGCGCCATATGAGGACCCTGGTTCTCGGCGGCGGTGGCATGCTCGGGCACAAACTCACTCAGGTGCTTGGCACTCGCGGTGAGGTCTGGGCCACGGCCACTGGCGGTCCTGCTGACGTGGCTCACTTCACGGGAATCCCCTCCCAACGCGTCTTGCCTCACTTTGACGTCCTCGATGATGCACAGCTTCGAGACGCCCTGGATAGCGTGCGACCTGATGTAGTGGTCAACGCCGTTGGCCTTGTTAAGCAGAGCCAGTTGATCGCTGATCATGTATTGACGGATGCGATGAACGTGTCACTGCCCCGCCGCATCGCGCGGGAGGCCACGTCGCGAAGCATCAGGATGGTTCACTTCAGTACAGACTGCGTCTTCTCCGGCAAGTCGGGCGGATACGTCGAGTCTGATGTGCCCGATGCAGACGACGACTACGGGCGTTCCAAGGCCTTAGGCGAGACCGAACTGGGTGACGCCCTTGTCATCAGGACGTCCGCGATTGGGCGCGAGATTCGGCACTTCCATGGTCTGGTCGAGTGGCTGCTCAGGCAGCCTGGAGGGCAGGTCCCGGGCTTCAGTGAGGCCTACTGGTCAGGCCTACCCACGATCACATTCGCCCGACTGGTCGGCGAGCTGATGGAGACGGCGCCAGGCTTGACTGGCACATACCACCTGGCCTCAAACCGGATCAATAAGTTCGATCTCCTCCAATGGATCAATGAGGCTCTCGGGTCGCCATGGGCGGTGGTACCTGTCGCTGAACCGGCTCTGGATCGGAGTCTGGACGGCAGTAGGCTCGTCGCAGATTCCGGTATCCGAATCCCCGTCTGGCCTGACCTTGTTGAGGAACTGGTGAGGGATTCGAGGCGACACGACGAACTGAAGGCGGCGCGATGAAGGTTCTTACGGTGGTGGGAACGCGACCGGAGATCATCCGTATGTCGCGAACGATCGCGCTTCTTGATGAGTCTCTCGATCACGTCTTGGTGCACACCGGCCAGAACAGTGCCTTCCAGCTCAACGACGTGTTCTTTAATGAGCTCGGGGTGCGGAAGCCCGACTACTTCCTTGATGCGCGAACGACGTCAGTCGCGGCATTCATCGCCGACGCTTTGGAACGTATCGAGGTGATATTGAGGGACGAGCAGCCGGATGCATTCCTGCTCCTCGGTGACACGAACTCGGCGCTGACGGCAATCATGGCCAAGAAGATGCACATTCCGATCTACCACCTCGAAGCAGGGAACAGGTCCTTTGATGCGAACGTGCCGGAGGAGGTCAACCGCACAATCCTGGATCACCTGTCCGACTTCAACTTTCCATACTCCGAAGCTGCTAGGCGAAACCTGATTGCTGAGGGGCTCCCGGCACGGCGGCTGATGCTGACTGGTTCACCGATGCTCGAGGTCTTCCACCACCATGAAGGAGCGGTCGAGGCATCTGACGTTCTGGATCGTATGGGGATCGAGTCGCAGGGTTACTTCATCGTGAGTGCCCATCGGCAGGAGAACGTGGACACTCCAGAGCGGCTGTCTGAACTGGTTGACACGCTGACTCGTGTCCAGGCCCACTACGGCATTCCCATGCTTATCTCCACGCATCCGCGAACCCGCAGCCGGCTTGAGTCGCACGGCGCCTTAGCAGATGGAAGCCCGCTGCGTTTCCACGAGCCATTCGGCTTCTTCGACTACGTGCGACTCCAGCGAGATGCGTTCTGCGTTCTCTCCGATAGCGGCACCGTGAGCGAGGAGTCGTCAATGATCGGCTTCCCGGCGGTCACACTCAGATCAGCAATTGAGCGACCTGAGGCGCAGGAGCCGGGGGTCCTCGTGCTGAGCGATCTTGACTTCGACCGGACTGTCACCTGTATCGACTGGATTCGGGGCAACTGGCGTAACCGGCAGGTGCCTGTTGAGTATCAGATCGGGAACTTCAGCCACCGTGTGGTGGCCGCCATCCTCTCCACTGCGCCGTCCCACAAGTTCTGGTCCGGACTGCGCTAGCGAGATCCTTGGGAGGCTGAGATGCCTCGGGCCGGGGAGCGTCGCGAATAGGATTGAGAAGTGCAGAACCTGTTCATCTTCATCCCCACCTATCGGCGTCCCCGTCTGCTCATGGAGCAACTTGAGCGGCTGAGGCGTCAGACGGAAGGTAACCATCGAATTCGCGTCGTAGTTAGCGATAACGACTACGCATTCGCTGGCATGGGAGCCATCTCTCAGTGGTGTGCCGAACAAGACAACTTCACTTACAGAAGAAACCCTGCGAATATCGGTGCCAACGCGAATATTTCTCTAGCTTTTGCTTTGGCTGAACCGGATGAAGTGCTTTGGATTCTGGCCGATGACACGCTGATCGCTGATCGTGGCATCGAACTCGTCATGAAAGCCATGGAAGTCGGGGCGGACCTCTACGCGTTGAGTGAAGAAGATGGCGTCGTTGGGACGCAGACTTACACCCTCGCAAAGGATGGGATCAAGCACGCTGTCTATGAGTATCCATGGGGTCTTGTTAGTAGCGCGCTTTATGATATGCGGTGCTTCGCGGAGTTCTCTGAAGCTGCTTTCCAGTATCACAACTCTTCGTTCCCCCACCTCGCGGTCCTCTTCTCGGCTGCGGAAAGCCGGAAGCACCTAGATGTCTATTGGCTTCCCTCGCCGACGATTCACGAAGGAAACATTGCAGATCCAACTACCGACTACTCCGTTTCGTTGACGGGCTTCCCCCAGTTGTTTTGGCTCGCTCCGACATGGGAACGGCGGACCTTGTCGAAGGCGTGGCTCTGGAGGCATGGCTCGAACTTCCACGAGCTCCGCGGAGCAAGAAGCATGAATCATGTTGCGACAACGGCAATGCTGATCGAATTCGGAGGGGCATCAGCTCGAATCCTTCTCGTGGGAACGAGAGTGGCATCCAAGTTCCATCGCTCACGAATTGGTGCTGTTGCTGAGGCGTGGCTTCGGAGGAGTCCGTGGGCCTTGCGGATAGTTAAGCCGAAGGAGAGCCGCCGGGCATTTGATACACCCGCGGCGGCGGCGAAGGAAGACTAGCGTCTGCCTGGGCGCTGGAGCGCGTGCGCCTGTGTAGGGAAGGTGTGATGATTGAAGTAAAGGTCTCCATCAAGGGTGCCGGTGCGCAGGTGGATCTCAGCCAATTCACGGGCTACCCCGGGAATGTTCTCGGCGATTGCAGGTTCCACGTAAACGAAGACGTCGAGTCCGCCGATGTTTGGCTGGTGATTGAGGGCCCAGCGAATGAGTCAGAGCGCTGTGAAGTCTTGTCCGGCGCGGTGGCGCATCTCACGGCGGAGGTCGCACGGCCCGTTGGCTACCTATCGGAGGCTCCCGGCTTGCGGGCCTTCATGGCGCAGTTCGACCAGTTCTACACGTGCCTGGATTTCGCCCAACCTAACGGGCGAGCGGCCCTGCCCTTCCTTCCCTGGATGGTTAACGCTAATCACGGTCCATCCGTATTCTCGGCACACAAACGTGACTATCCGTATCTCTCGGCACTGACTGAGGTGCCCAAGACCAGGGAGCTCTCAGTCTTCTGTTCGGTGCAGAACTCGACACCTGAACACCGCCTCAGATTGCGATTTGTGCAGTCTCTAGCCGACCATTTCGGGAATCGCCTCGACTGGTTTGGCAATGGCCATCGATCCGTGGCAGAGAAGTGGGATGGCATTGCCCCTTACCGGTACTCACTTGCGCTCGAGAATCAGGCTTCCACAAACGTGATTACGGAGAAAATCCAAGACGTCTACCTTGGGCTGGCCTATCCCATCTACTGGGGTGCGCCCAATATCGGAGACTACTTTCCGCCGGGTTCGTTTCTGGCGATAGATATCCGAGACCCCATTTCGGCGATTGGAGCGATAGATCGTCTGCTTGTTGAGGATCCGTACGAGGATCTCCATGCGTCGATCTTGCAGGGTAAGAATCTGGTGTTGGATGACCTCAACTTCGTTCGTCGGATGGCGCTGATTGCGGGCGAGATCTATGCGAACTCGCAGGGTTCTGCCCGTGTCAGTACAAAGGTTGAGTCAGTAAACTCCATCGTGGCTCACAGCAGTCGCGATTGGGTCGCCAGTCGACTTGAGAGAAGCAGTCGACGTTTGGCACGGCTGGCCCGCAAATGCGAAAGTGGCTAGTGACTCACGAGGCTGGTCGAGCTTGAGGTAGGAGCAGTGCGGCATCAGTGGGAGCGCATTGGATTCATGACGTCATGGGCGCGCGTGTTAGGAGGTCCAGAAGTCCGAAAGCCGGATCTCAGGCTTACCAAGCACGTTAGGTGCATCTAACTCATGGGGGAGCAGAACGGGTTTGCCGCTGGGACGGAACCGGTCCCGGCGATGGTAAGTGACTTCCATGGTTACGGGGATGTCGACACCGCTGCGGCGATCGACTTTGTCCGCGTTGTTAGCGTGGATGTGAACGGGCACGAAAATGTCATCCATTTTTGCTGGGCAGGCGAGCAGGGTCAGGTACTCGGCGCCTTCGATATCCATTTGCAGCATCAAGTCGGAGCCGTCATCGGGAGCGTGGCGGTCGACCCAATCATTCAGCGACAGTTGCTCATGAGTCGAATAGGGACCTAGCCAGAGTTTGTCGATAGGAAATTGGCAGTCAGGCTCTACGTCGAGTCGATCGCAGAGGACAGCGGGGATGCCGTCACTGGAGAACAGTTCGTCCTCGAATGTCCGACTCTCTGCCACGCCAGGGGACAGCAGCAGACGTATGCCTTCAAGATCGTCGGGGATGAGGTAACCCCCATCACCTTGCCCCCCAACTCGTCGCAGGGAAGTAACTCCGGATTTCGGTCGAAGCATATCCAGCGTTGAGCGCAGGAGGTCGGCTGGCGTGGCACGCTGCAGCACCATTCCGCCTACGTAGAGTTGTCGCTCGACGCGCTCACGAAGCGTCATCAGGTTGACACCCCACTTGAGGCGAAGCGAGAGAAGTCCGAGATCTGCTGCCGGGTGAGTTCCCTCGCAGACGCGCCAGTGTGGAAAGCTTTGTACCAGTCCAGGGTCCACGCCAGCGCGTTGTCGAAGCTCAACTTGTTGTGCCATCCGAGTGTCAGTTGGGCTTTGGTGGAATCCAGGGCGAGAAGGCCTGCCTCGTGTAACACCTCTCCGCCTACACCCCCCCACGAGCCGGAAGCACCCCAATACCGGCTGGCACGTGATGCAACCTCGCCGACCGTGACGAAACTGTCAACGTCCGGGCCGAAGTTCCAGGCGTCGCCAGCTGCGCCATCGACAGTCCCCGTGACAAGCGCGTCGGCTAACGCTATGTAGCCACCTAGACAGTCGAGCACGTGCTGCCAAGGTCGGACAGCATCTGGGTAGCGCAGCCGTGGAGCCTCGTCCTTTCGGAGGCTCTTGACAAGATCCGGAATCAATCGGTCCTGGCTGATGTCGCCCCCTCCGATGACGTTGCCGGCTCGGGCAATCGCTGTCGGCGGCCCTCCGAAGCTGGTCGCCCAAGAGTGCGTAAGGATGTCCGCCATCGCCTTGGAGGCGCTGTACGGATCGTTGCCACCAAGAGCGTCGGACTCGGTGTAGCCCTCGCGTTGGCTGACGTTTCGGTAGACCTTGTCCGTCGTAACAACGACAAGCGCTTGAATGCTCGCCTGGCCACCAACGGCTTCAAGGAGGTTGAGTGTGCCCATGACGTTGGTTTCCATGGTCCAGCGGGGGCGTCTGTAGGACTCGGGCACGAGTGGTTGCGCAGCAAGGTGCAGGACGACATCTGGCGAAGCATCCTTCAACGACGTCGCAACGATGCTCGCGTCTCGGATATCTCCACGTACGTCCATGGCACACAACTCGCCGATGTCGGCCGTCTCGAAAAGCGAACCGGGTTCAGGATCAAGTGCAAGGCCGCAGACCTCGTGGCCTTGAGATGTGAGCCACAGGGTCAACCAAGCACCCTTGAATCCGGTATGACCTGTAATCAGATATCGCATGGGTCAGCCCTCGATGAACTCGATGATCGAGTCCGCGATGAAGTCGAGCATCGGTGTGGTCAGGCCAGGGTAGACACCAACCCAGAAAGACCGTCGCATGACCGTGTCGGTATTTGTGAGGTTGCCGACGACGCGGAAGTCAACCTCTCGGTAGGCCGGCTGCTTCATGATGTTCCCAGCGAACATCAGGCGTGTGCCGATGAGGCGTGCATCGAGGAAGCGCAAGAGCGCCTCCCTATTGACATCCAATGCTGGGTCGAGGGTGATCGGGAATCCGAACCAGGAAGGCTCCGAGTTGGGCGTCGCCACGGGAAGGATGAGGCCTTCCACGTCCTTGAGGCGGGACTCCAGATGGGCGAAGTTCGCCCTGCGTCGGGCGACGAACTCGTCGAGCCGGGTGAGTTGTGACAATCCCAGCGCCGCCTGCATGTCGGTGGCCTTGAGGTTGTAGCCGATGTGCCCGTAGATGTACTTGTGGTCGTAGCCCTCCGGAAGCTCGCCCAGTTGCCACTCAAAGCGCTTGAGGCAGGTGTTGTCGTGCCCGGTCTCGCAGTAGCAGTCGCGCCCCCAGTCTCGAAAGGACTCGACCTGCTTGCGCACCAACGGCGACTTCACGAACACCGCTCCACCCTCACCGGTGGTGATGTGGTGGGCGGGGTAGAAACTGGCGGTGGCGGTGTCGCCGAAGCTGCCGGTCCGTTTCCCGTCGTATGTTGAGCCGAGCGCGTCGCACGAGTCCTCGACAAGCCACAACCCGTGCTCCTTGCACAGTTCCTGGACCGTTGCGAGATCGAAGGGATTCCCGAGTGTGTGGGCCATCATGATCGCGCGTGTCTTGGGGCCGACGGCCTCGCGCAACATCTCGGGGATGGCGTCGTAAGTGCCCAGGTTGATGTCCACGACAACCGGCCGAAGACCGTTCTGGATGATCGGATTGACGGTGGTGGGGAAGCCCATCGCCACCGTCAGGACTTCATCTCCCGGCTTCAACGCACGTTTGTGCAATTTAGGGCTTGTCAGAGCACTGAGTGCAACGAGATTGGCGCTAGAACCGCTGTTGACAAATACCGCGCTCCTAGCTCCGACATATTTCGCGAGGGCGCGTTGAAAGGCAGTAGTGAAGCGCCCAGCTGTAAGCCAACCATCGAGGCTCGCGTCAACGAGAGCTTGGTAGTCGGCCGGGAACAGGACCTTTCCTGATACCGGCACAGGTGTCTGTCCCTGCACGAACTCTCGCGTCTGAAGGGAGGCTTCGGCGAACTCGCCGACGGCATGGAGGATGCCCTTGCGCATATCTTTCAACGGGTCAGTCACTTCTGGTGACCTCCGGCTCCCCAGTCAGCGTGAACAAGCGCAACGGATGGCATAATAACGCCACGCTAGTAGTCAGGGGGTGTGCGCAATGAAGGCGGTCCTTCTGGCCGGCGGTCTAGGTACTCGGCTGCGTGAAGAAACCGAGTTCCGGCCGAAGCCGATGGTCGAAGTGGGTGGCAGGCCGATTCTCTGGCACATCATGAAGAACCTCTCCCATTACGGGATCACGGAATTCATCGTTGCCACCGGCTACAAGAGCGACATGATCAAGGAGTACTTCCTCAACTACGAGGCGTGGAATAACGACTTCACGGTGGAACTGGGCAAGCGGGACTCGTTAACGTTTCATGGCAGTCACGAAGAGTCGGCGTGGACGGTGACTGTGGCCTTCACCGGCGAGACAACGATGACTGGTGGTCGCGTGCACAAAGTCGCCAAGTACCTTGACGGTGAACCGTTCCTAGTTGCCTACGGTGATGGACTGGCAGACGTGAACATCGATGAACTTCGGGAAGCCCACAGGCTGGCCGGCACGCTCGCGACCGTAACCACAGTTCAGCCGACAAGCCGCTTCGGTTTGATGGACATGGATCCTGATGGCCTCGTCCGGCGTTTTCGTGAGAAGCCGACGATGGACGGCTGGGTGAATATTGGTTTCTTCGTCTTGGAGTCTGGGGCGCTGGACTATCTCCATGAGAATTCGGTTCTCGAACAGGAGCCGTTAGCGCGCCTTGCGGCCGAGGGGCAACTGTCGGCATTTCGACACGAGGGCTTCTGGCAGCCGATGGACACCTATCGCGAGTTGCAGCTCCTGAACGACCTCTGGGACTCCGGGCAAGCTCCCTGGCGGCCAGTGTGACGCTCGGCGAGGGACCGATGCCCACGGTCGCGACTTTTCTGTCCGACTCGCTACCAAGCTTTGGCGTATCGCATGTCTTCGAACTCGTGGGGGGCATGGTGACCGTGCTCCTCGACGCCATGCATCAGAATCCTGCTCTGACCGTTGTCAGCGTCCACCACGAACAGGGCGCGGGTTTCGCTGCTGAGGGGTTCACCCGAATGGCAGGAGTGCCCGCGGTCGCTCTCGCGACTAGTGGTCCGGGCGCAACGAATCTGCTCACCGCTGTCGGAAGCTGCTACTTCGATTCCATTCCTGTCGTGTTCATAACCGGCCAGGTCAACACGCACGAGATGCGAGAAGAAGGACGCGGCCGCCAAGGAGGTTTTCAGGAGACCGATATCGTCGAGATGTCTCGACCTGTCACCAAGAGCTCACGCTTGATCAGGTCGGCCGGCGAGTTTCCATCTGCCTTGTCGGAAGCGTTCGAGATCGCGGTGGCTGGTCGGCCAGGACCCGTGCTGCTCGACATACCGATGTATGTGCAACGGGCGCGAATCACTCCCGTTGTGGAGCGCATTGAGACACGGACCCACCCCAAGCCCCAAGGCTCCGCGCGGAACCGGGCTGAGTTCCTGCTGCACCTAAGGGCTGCTCTTGAGCACTCTGAAAGGCCTCTGGTCCTGGCCGGTGGCGGCGTTCGAGGTGCGGGAGCCGTGGGTGCTTTCAGGGAATTGATCAATGCTTGGCGTGTCCCAGTTGTCACATCTCTCATGGGCAGAGACTGCTTGCCAGGTGATTCGCCTCTGAATGCGGGGATGCTTGGAAGCTATGGCAACCGTTGGTCGAACTGGGCCGTGGCTCAGTCGGATCTGCTCCTCGTCCTTGGTAGCCGCCTTGATGTTCGTCAAACGGGATCCGATGTTGCTGGCTTTAGGGCGGATCGGCCAACCTTCCATGTCGACGTTGACCCGACGGAACTCAACAATCATGTTCGTGGGTGCGTTGGCTTGGCCGAGAATCTCGCATCATTCCTACCAGCGGCGCTCTCTGAGCCCGTTCCCGGCAATGCAGGCTGGGCGGACTGGCCCAAGGAGATTCAGGAGCGTCGCCTGTCATGGCCAGATACGGAGGAGAACGTTCCCCCGCAGGGCATCAATCCGAATCTGGCTGTTCGGCAGATCAGCTCTGCCTGGCGGGATGTCGCAGCCTTCGTCACTGATGTCGGGCAACACCAAATGTGGGCGGCCCAGAGTGTGGATCTGGGTGAGCATCAGCGTTTCCTTACTTCGGGGGGAATGGGCTCGATGGGTTTCGGCCTCCCCGCGTCTATTGGCGCGGCCCTCGCCTCTGGAGGATCCCCAATCTGCCTTGTCGCAGGAGATGGAGGATTCCAGTGCAATCTGCAGGAGCTTCAGACTGCGGTGCGCATCGGTGCACAGATCCGTGTGATTGTTCTGGACAACGGCTGTCATGGAATGGTTCGTCAATTTCAGGAGTCGTACTTCGATGGCCGATTCTTCTCCACCAAGTGGGGATACAGTGCGCCAGACTTCTGCAAGGTGGCTGCGGCATTCGGCATTCCGGCGTTCCATGTCGCTACGCATGATGAACTGATGACCGCGCTGGAATCCGCCAAAGGGATTCTCGGCCCATCGCTCATCCATATGGAAATCAACGACAGTCTTAACGTCTATCCGAAGATGGCCTTCGGCCAGCCGTTCGGTTCGATGGAACCTCATGTGGCCCCGACGGAGATGGAGGGCACCTAGTTAGGCGCATCCGCGACCGGACTTGGACGGAGGGTGGTTGGTTTGGCGGGAACCAGGTTGCTGATTCTTGGAGGTAGTGGGTGGTTCGGTCGCACGCTCCAGGGCCAGATGGCTGAGCGTGCGAACATTATGTGCACGTCCTCTGTGGCGTCCGGAAAATACGTCACTTGGAGCATCGACCGGATCAGGGATTTCCAGCCGACCGCCGTGGCCAACTTTGCCTTCTTGACGCCTGATCGGTTGGAGTTGCTTGGAGCGGAACTCTATGCCCGGCAGAATCGTGAACTTACGAACCAGTTCCTAACGACGCTCGAAATACCCTCGGTGCGTTCTGCCATCACCGTGTCCAGCGGTGCGGCGCTGTACTCGGCCTACGAGCCGTATGGAGAGTTGAAGCTCGAAGAGGAACGCGCTGCCCTTGCGTTGGCGGGGTCGGCTCGATCAGTTGTGGTGGCCCGTGTCTACTCGGTTTCCGGGCCATTCGTCCGCGAGCCGCGACGATACGCGTTCTCCGACATGATCATTCAGGCTAGTGAGGGTCGAGTTGTGGTGGATGCGGAACGACCCACCTACAGAAGGTATGTGCGCGTCGCGGATGTCCTACGGGTCTGCCGTGAACTCGGAGCACAAGGGCACTCGGGGGTCGTCGAGAGCGGCGGCGAGTTGATTGAGATGGGCGAGCTTGCAAGCGAGATTGTCGCAGGAGTTGGACTTGGGCATGCTCTCGGATGGGAGTGGCCGCTACTCCGCTGGCCACACAGATCGAGGAAGCACACGCATGGCTGCGCGCTACGCGATAGGAGGCACAGAGAGACATGCCGCGCCTTAGCGATCTGCTTGGCCATACGATTCAGCCGGGGAGTGGGGGAAGCCGAGTTGAGCGCTGACATCGCAACTAGGTCGGGGTCACTTGAGGCGAGGCGAGCTGCTCTGGTGCTGGCGGGATTCTCCACTTGGATCTACATAGTGAGAGCGTTGGTGCTTGTCCAAGAAGGTCGGTTTGCTGCCGCAGTTCCGGCCGTGAACGGTTCGCCCAGTTGGAGTGGCGTCGCTTCAGCATTGGTCGTGCTTGTGATCGGATGCATTGGTCTACTTGTGGGCTTCTCTTTGACGCTGAGCCTCATAAGGGAGCGACCCAAGAACCACCACTCTCAACCGATTCGAATTGCGGGTGGCTGGGCCATCCTCGTCGTCGGACTAATGACGCTGCTTTCGGTGGGCATGCTCCTGATCGGCGTAGGGGTGACAACGTACTTCCCCCCGGAGCCGCTTCCGCTGAAGCTCACCGGGATTCTCATCTACGGCCGACTCCTGATACTTCCGCTTGTGATGTGCATACTCGCCGCGATTAGTTCAGGCAGGTGGCGATGGATCCTCTTGATGGCGATCGTCGTCGAATGTGTCATTGCCTCAGCCGCAAGCGGCAGTCGAATTATTGCACTCCTGCATTCGCTCCCCTTGTTGTTTCTGGCACTTCCATGGCTGGTGCGAGTGGGCAGTTCCGTTGGATTGCTCTTCGTTGGACTCAATGTGGCTACGCGCAGCCGATCCCTGGTGGTCCCATTCGCCATCGATGATCCGACCCTGCACAAGGTCTATGCCAATTCGGCCGCTGTAGCCGATTCCATGGACTTGAGAAACGCACTCGCTCTTCCATGGCACTACATAGTTGACCGCACCCTCGGACTACCTGAACTAATGATGGTGTCCGATAGATCAGGCTTGTGTAGCAGCGTTGGACAGGCCCTGCGCCAGACATTCTTCGCTCTGACTCCGTTCGTCTCTGGCGAAGCCTCGTGTACCTCACTTCAGGATGTGTACCAAGTCCCAAACGGTGTGTTCGGAGGACTCAATCTGGACTTCTTTGGAGGGATCTGGTTCATGACGGG
>JAPLBU010000216.1 GCA_026392575.1 Actinomycetota bacterium
CACCGAGGAACAGGGTGCTAGACGGATCACCGCGATCGGCCGAAGCCACGACGAGTCGGGTCTGTCCCAGGGAGTCAAGGTACGGAATCGTGGCGGAGAACCTGTCGACATCTACGACGGTCAGCGCATCAGATGCACCCGGCGTGATGGTTCCCGCATCGAACCGAAGACCGTCTCCCGCGGCGAAGGTCGCATACCCCCAGGCAGCCGCCGTACCCACCGTCCCCGCCGCAAGGATGAGCAGCACGGCGATGGCACCCAGCACGATCCGCTTGACCACTTGTGAGACTTCCCTTTCCGATGACTGAAGCACAACGCTACTGGTGGCTGACCGGCCTAGTGATGAAGGATCAGATACAGCGTGGCACCGATCCCGATGAGGACCACGAGGCCGCGCAGGACCTGCCCGGGCAGCCGGCGGGCGACCCGGCCACCCACGTACCCACCGGGGATCGACCCGAACGCCACGGCGACGGCCGCGAGCCAGACGACTTCTCCATGAAGGGCGAAGACGACGGCTGCGGTGATGTTCGCGACTGAGGCCAGGATGTTCTTGGCGCCGTTCGAGCGCTGCGTATCTGAGTCGTAGACGAGGCCGAGCGCGGCCATGAGCATGACGCCCTGGGCTGCCCCGAAGTAGCCGCCATAGACCCCGATCAGTCCGGTCCAGGGCCAGACACTGTGGGTACCCCGACTGCGGTGCTCGCCGATCTCCCTGACCAGGATCGGCTGCACAGCGATCAGCACAGTGGCTGCGCCAACCAGCCACGGGACGATGGCGACGAAGACCCTGCTCGGCAGGGACACGACCAGCATCGCGCCGATTGCGGCACCTACGACGGACGCGACCAGTGGCCACCGCAGCCGGACCATCCGGTCTCGCAACTCGGTTCGGTACGCCCACGCCGAAGCGAAGGAGCCGGGTGACAACCCAGCGGAGTTTGTGCCGTTCGCCGCGATGGGAGGAATGCCCACAGCGATCAGCGCCGGGTAGGTGATCAGTGTTCCTGATCCGACGGCGGCATTGATGGCACCGGCGGCGAAACCAGCGCAAGCCAGCCAGATCAGCGTGATGGGGTCCACGGTTCAGTCACCCTGCTGCGATGCGCCGTGCGAACCAGCGGCCCGCTTCGTGCCTGACCCTGATCGGCATCGAGAACGTGCTCGTGAGGTTCGCGTCCGTCATAACCTCGCTGATCGCGCCGCGCGCGACCATCCGGCCCCCGTTCAACAGCAACAGGTGGGTGAACGCTGCTGGGATCTCCTCCACATGATGAGTGACGACGACCTGAGTCGGAGCAGCCGGATCGGATGCGAGTCGGTCCATCCGCTCCACGAGGTCCTCACGTCCGCCGAGGTCCAAGCCCGCCCCGGGCTCGTCGAGCAACACGAGTTCAGGATCGCTCATGAGTGCCCTGGCGATCAGTGCTCGCTTACGCTCGCCCTCGGAGAGGGTGCCGAACGTGCGACGGGCCAGCGCGTCCATTCCCCAGATCACGAGGAGCGCCAGCGCCCGGAGTCGATCCAACTCGTCGTACTCCTCACGCCATCGGCCAGACACGCCCCACGCACCGGTCATGACCACATCGAGC
>JAPLBU010000394.1 GCA_026392575.1 Actinomycetota bacterium
GGCGCGGACGAGGCGACGCAGCGGCCTCATTGTCGGAGGGGTTCTGACGAGCGTGGCGGTGGTGCTTTCTCGTCAGGTGCTCTGGGCCGCGGTATTCCCGGAGCAGCTCGACTTCGGAAAGCAGATCGCCAGTGTGGCCGACACCGTCGCGACGTGGTTCACCACGACGTTCTACTTCTTCACGACGACGTTCAACGAGTACTTCACTGTCACCTTCCTCAACCCGCTCGAGGGCGTGCTGGCGAACTCGCCGTGGTACCTGACGGTCATCATGATCGCCGTCCTCGCCGCGATCATCGGCGGCCGCGGGGTGGCCATCCTCTCGGTGGTGCTGCTGAGTCTCGTCGTCCTCATCGGGCTGTGGAACGACACCATGATCAGCCTGGCCCAGATCCTCCTCGCCACCCTGTTGACGATGATCATCGGCATCGTCCTGGGCGTGATGGCCGGGCGGAGCGAGCGCGTCGAGAAGGCACTGAAGCCCTTCCTTGACGCGGGGCAGACACTGCCGGCGTTCGTCTACCTGGTGCCCGTGCTGGCGCTGTTCGGGCCGACGAGATTCGCCGCTATCGTCTGCGGCGTCTTCTACGCTGCGCCGGTTGTCGTCCGCATGGTGGCTGATGGCGTGCGCGGGGTGCCCAAGGAGATGGTGGAGGCCGCAACGTCGGCTGGCTCCACGCCCGTGCAGGTGATCACCAAGGTTCAGCTGCCCGCATCCAAGAAGTCCCTGCTGCTGGGTGCGAACCAGGGACTCATCTTCGTCCTCGCCGTCATCGTCATCGGCGGCTTCGTCGGCGCCGGCGGCCTCGGCTACCTGGTCATCGTGGGCCAGTCCAAGCCGGAATTGGCGGGCAAGGGCCTGGCCGCCGGCCTCGCCATCGTGCTCCTCGGCATCGTCCTGGATCGCATCACCCAGGCCAGTGCAAGACGCTCGGGGAATCCCGGCTCGTGAGGGTAAGGAGCGGCAGCGCTCGAACCGAGATGAAATCGCAATGCAGACAGGTCCGAACTCCGCACTCGCCTGACTAGCATCAAGCAGTCGAGTGCACCTCCTGAAGGGAAATCCATGAAGAGAATGGCAACTAAGCAGCTGGGGCTGGTGTCCTCACTGGCTGCCGTCGGCATGCTCCTGGCAGCCTGTGGCGGTGGCGTCAACGACGCCACGGCGAGCAGTGCGGCCGCGCCCGCGTCGGAGGCCGCCACGGCGGCTGCGTCCGCTCCCGCCTCCGAGGCCGCCTCGGCAGCACCGGTGGCTGACTGCGGCGACTGGGGCGTTGCGATGCACGCCTGGGTTGGCTACACCGCATCCGCACAGGTCGTCTCCAATGTCGCCAAGGACAAGCTGGGCTGCAACATCACCCAGACCACGCTCGACGAAGGTGCCACGACCTATGACGCGATCGAGGCGGGCTCGACTGATCTCATCATCGAGGACTGGGGCGGCGGCCGCTGGCAGGAGTGGGTCGATCGCGGCGGCGTCGTCGATGTCGGCTCCAACGGCAACATCGGCCTCATCGGCATGTTCGTTCCGCAGTGGATGGCCGACAAGTACCCGGACATCACCGATGCCGCGAACCTGAACAAGTACTCCGATCTGTTCAAGACCCCGGAGTCGGGCGACAAGGGCGCCTGGTACGAGGGCCCGCCCGGATACACGACCATCGGCGAGAAGATGATCGAGGCCGGCAAGCTCAACTACAAGGCCATCAACACCGGTTCCGAAGCGGCGCTCATCGATGTCTTCACCAAGGCCGACAAGAACCAGACGGCGGCCCTCGGCTACTTCTACGAGCCGCAGAACTTCCTGGCGAAGGTTCCGTTGGCACGGGTCAACTGGCCGGCCAACGACTGGACCGATGCTGCGAAGGCCAGCGGCATGACCGACTACCCGAAGACCGACCTGCAGAAGATCGCCTCGGCGAAGCTGATGGAGTCCGGGTCGCCGTTCGCGACCCTCGTCCAGAACTTCACCTGGACGAACGAGGACCAGAACTCGGTCGCCCTGGCGATCGAGGACGGTGCCACCCCCGAGGAGGCAGCACAGGCCTGGATCGACGCCAACCCGGACAAGGTTGCGGCCTGGCTCGACGGCACCGGCGCGCAGTAGCCGGCCAGCACGACCAGCACGACCAGTACGACACGTGGGGCCCTGGGCAACCGGGGCCCCACTTGCCTGTCCGCCTTGAGGTTGGTGGCGTTTCGGGTGCTCCGAAACGCCACCAACCTCAAGACCGCGGGGCTTTGGGGGCGGGGGGGGGGGCTGGGGGGCTGGGGGGCCGGTGGGTCTGTGGACCGCCATGTGCACACGGCGCGCAGGCATGACACGCTGGACACCTCATGCCTGATGACCCGATCGACAACCTCCACGCCGACGAGCGCGA
>JAPLBU010000028.1:0-7120 GCA_026392575.1 Actinomycetota bacterium
AGGGCAATCCGCCCTCGACAAGAGCGCCCACGAGGTCGGGGGCTACGGCCGGATCCGTCACGATCACCACGGGGACAACCGCGGCCGCTCGGAGGCGGATCAGGAAGCTCTCGTCAGCTGCGCCCGCGACTCCCGTATTCACGTGTGTCCCCCTCTTTTCCGGCATCCATAGCGGTCAGTCAAAGATAGTACGTATGCTGATCTGCTACAACGTCGGCTCGCCCGCGCTATCGGGCGTTACTGTGACGTTCCGGTCACACGAGGGGAGGGATTCACGCGATGGCGACGAAAGGACCGATGTGGGTTCCGGTCATGCAGGAACTCCTCGACCGCATCGTGGGCGGGACCTACCCGGTCGGCAGCGTCCTGCCATCGGAGAGCCAGCTCGGGGCCGAGTTCGACGTGTCCCGCACGGTGCTCCGGGAGAGCGTCAAGGTGCTGACCGAGAAGGGTTTGGTCAGCACGTGGCGGGGGCGCGGCACCATCGTCGAGCCCGCATCCCACTGGCGCACCTTTGACCCCGACCTCTTGGCCGCGCGTCTGCGCCATCCCGGGGGCGAGGACGTCATCCGTGAACTACTCATCCTTCGCAAGGGAATCGAACCCGTTCTGGCCGGTATGACCGCACTGCAGGCCGACGACGAGGATCGCGCTCGCCTGCAGTCGCGTTTCGATGATCTCGAGCGCTGGAAGAACGATCCAGCCTCCTACGTGATGGCCGACGGGGACTTCCACGCCGAGATCGCAGATATCTCGAAGGTCGCGATCGCACGTGACCTGTTCGACTTGATGGCCGAGCCGTTCAATCTCGCCCGACGGGGGACGGCGCTCATTCCCGGCGGACTGCAGGCCGCGCACGCGCAGCACGACCGGGTGTTCACCTGCATCATGGCCCGCGATGCCGCCGGTGCCAGCGCTGCCATGTACGAGCACATGCAGTCGGCCCAGGACCGGCTTGACCAGCTGCACTGGTCGAACGACCGACTCTCGCTCCCTGCTGAGCCACCTCGGACGAAAAGTCGACGCGTGAAGGCTTGACGCTTTAACATCATACATATGATGACGCAGGAGGAGAACTGATGGCTTGGACCGATCTGCCACCCAAGGAGCTGCGGCAGTTCCGCAGCGAGGTCACCCCGGCGCCCGATGTGCGCGAATTCTGGTCGGCCCGCCTCTCGGAGGCCAGCAGCCTCGCGACCGAGACCAGGATCGCTGACGTCGACTCGCCGCTCACTCGGATTCGCGTCCAGGAGATCGAGTTCAGCGGGGCGGAGGGGCACCGCATCAAGGGCTGGGTCCTCACCCCGATCGGCGTGGATGGCCCGCTGCCCTGCCTGGTCCAGTACATCGGATACGGCGGAGGACGCAGCCTCCACCACGAGTGGACCCTGTGGCCTTCCGCAGGGTGGGCCACTCTCGTCATGGATACGCGCGGGCAGGGCTGGGCTGACACACCCGATCCCGGGTATGCCGCAAACCCGCAGGAGCTCGGATTCGTCACGCGCGGAATCCTTGACCCGCTGACGAGCTACTACACGCGCGTGTTCACCGACGCCGCTCGAGCGGTCGATGTGGCCCGTGCCCTGCCGTTCATCGATTCGGCACGGGTGGCGGTGGGTGGTGGCAGCCAAGGCGGCGCGATCACCATCGCCGCCTCGGCACTTGTCCCAGACGTGATCGGCTCCCTCGTCGGAGTCCCGTTCTGGTGCGACGTCGAGCGCGCGTGCACGCTGGTCGACACCATCCCTTACAAGGAACTGGCCAACTACCTGAAGGCTCGCCCCTACGACCTTGACGCCGTCCGACACACCCTGTCCTATCTGGACGGCACGGTGCTCGCGGGTATGGCCACCTCCCCCGCGCTCTTCGAGATCGGCCTGATGGACGACATCTGTCCTCCGTCCACCTGTTACGCCGCTTTCAATGCATGGGCAGGCCCCAAGGAGGTACGGGAGTACCCCTGGAGTGGCCACGGTGGTGGCGACTCACACCACACTCTGCTGCAGCTTGAGTGGCTGAAGGCCCGCGAGCCGAGCATCCTTTGAGCGTGCGCGAACTACGAAGCGCGCAGTGGTATGGCGGAGCTGACCGCAATGCCTATATCCACCGAGCCTGGATGCGCCGCGGAATGCCGGCCGATGCCTTCTCCGGTCAATGGCGTCTACGAAGCGGGCGGAATACCCCTCCACCTGCCGGTGGTATCGCTTGGCGAGACTCAGGTACGGCCAACCGCGATGCTCTGGCGCAATATGGCCGCCATGGCTATCGAGGAGTTGCTCCGTGCCAATCCCATCGATGGTGTCGTACTGCTGGGCGGATGCGACAAGACCATTCCGGCCCTGCTCATGGCGGCGGCCTCGGTCGACCTGCCCGCAGTCGTCATGCCCGGCGGGCCGATGATCACGGGGACATTTCGAGGCACGGCGCTCGGGTGCGGCACAGATGTGTGGAAGCTTTCCGAAGAGGTGCGCGCAGGCACGATGAGCCAGGCAGACTTCCTTCGGTCGGAGTCGGCGATGATTCGCAGTCGCGGCCACTGCAACACGATGGGAACAGCCTCCACAATGGGGTTGCTCGCTGAGGCGCTCGGCACCGTTGTCCCAGGCGTCGCGGGCACGCCTGCGCCCGACAGTCGACTGCTCGAGTCTTCACATGCCACCGGCCGGCTCGCGGTCGAGCTCGTCCATGAACAGCGGACCCCATCCGCTTTTCTCACCAAGGCCTCGTTCCACAACGCGATCGTGGCCCTGGCCGCGATCGGCGGATCGTCCAATGCCGTGGTGCATCTGCTCGCCATCGCTGGCCGCCTCGGCATCGACCTCACGCTCGACGACATCGACCGCATCGGCACCGGAGTGCCAGCGGGCCGCTTCCTGATGGATGACCTGTTCCGCGCAGGCGGCCTCCTCGCGGTGCTGCGTGAAGTGCGCGACCTGCTCGATCCCACAGCTCTCACCGTCACCGGACGGCCACTCGTGTCCTACCTCGACGAAGCCTCCATCTGGGACTCCGAGGTCATCCGGCCGCGCTCCGCACCGCTTATCGAGGATGCCGGCATGGCAGTGGTCCGCGGCAACCTCGCCCCCGGCGGTGCCATCGTAAAGCCGGCCGCGGCGTCGCCACATCTGCTCGTGCACCGGGGTCGCGCCGTGGTATTTGACTCGATCGAGGACTTCTACGATCGGTTCGACGATCCCGACCTCGATGTGGATGCCGACTCCGTGCTCGTCTTGCGTGGATGCGGTCCTCGTGGCTATCCGGGAATGCCCGAAGTGGCCAACATGCCACTGCCTACGAAGCTCCTCGATCAAGGAGTCCGCGACGTCGTCCGGGTGTGTGACGGCCGCATGAGTGGCACGGCCTATGGGACCGTGGTTCTGCATGTCGCCCCTGAGGCTGCTGCCGGTGGCCCGCTGTCCCTCGTCATGGATGGGGACTGGATCGAGCTCGGCGTGCCAGGACGCCGGCTAGTGCTGGATGTCCCAGACGACGAACTGTCACGCCGGAAACCAAGCGCCCGCATGACTGCCTCGTTCGCCGCACCGGCGCGCGGATGGGAGAAGCTCTACGTCGACCACGTCATGCAGGCGGACACCGGAGCCGATCTCGACTTCCTACTCGGATCAAGTGGATCCGCTGTCAGTCGCGAGTCGCACTGACGCGAGTATGCGCTCGCTTCGGGTCAGCGCTTGGTGAACTTGTCAGCTGCCTTTCCGATTACCGGCTGCTGAGCCAACGTCACGCCCATCTTGCGAATGCTGGGTCGGGACATGAGGCGGTGCAGCAGCGGTGCCTTGCCCACGGCGGAACTCACCGAGACACGCGAGCGCTCCCAGCCGCCGTTCACCTCATCGCGCAGCAGTGCATGCGCCGCATTGTGTCCCGGCGCCCCTATGACACCGCCACCCGGATGCGTACCCGCACCGCACATGTACAGACCCGCTACCGGGGTTCGATAGGAACCCCACCCCGGCAGCGGGCGACTGTCGAACATCTGGCCCAACGTCATCGCGCCGTGGAAGATGTTCCCTCCGGGCAGCCCGTACTCGCGCTCAAGATCGAGCGGCGTGATCGTGTGCGTCCCGATGATGGAGTCGCGCATGCCTGGTGAGTAGGTCTCCAGGACGTCGAGGACCTTGGCGGTGAACCGGTCCTTCTCGTCGTCCCAGGTGCGCCCGTTGAGCTCGAAAGGGAGCTGCTGGATTCCGGTTGACAGGACGTGCTTGCCGGGCGGTGCCATCGTGTCGTCGTGCACCGACTGAATGATGAATTCGATCGGGAAATCGTCCGGGTACTCGCCGTATCGCTGAGCGTCCCCGACCCGCTGGAACGACTCCACTTCCGAACCGAGGATGGTCAGTCCCCGGTGCTGCGGCCCTTCTCCAGGCGGAAGCCCAACAAAGTCCGGCAGCCGGTCGAGCGCGATCAGCACCCGTGCCATCGACCCGCGCTGGTCGAAGCGCTGGGCGGCGGAGCGGTACTCGGTTGGCAGGTCGGCGCCATCGACCATTCCCAAGAGGGTCTGCTGCGGATCGGCACCCGAGAGCACGAACGGCGCATCGAAGACCCGGCCATCGGAGAGGGTGACGCCACAGACACGGTCCTTGACGACGTTGATCCGAGCGACACCGGAGTCGGTCTGGATCTCCACGCCGCGGGCGACCGCTCGTTTCGCCAGCGATTCGGCGATCGACCCCATGCCGCCGCGCGGGAAGGCGAACTGCCCCATCCGCCCGTCGAACTCACCGATCGCGTGGTGGCCGTACACGTATGACCAGCCGGGCGTCCGCGGCCCGCCCCACACGCTCACCATCGCGGTGAACATCATCAGGCCCTTGAGGATGTCGCTCTCGAAGTAGCGGTCGACCAAGTCCAGGCCGCTCAGGGTGAAGAACTCGGTGAACAGTTCCTCCTCTCCTGAATCGATGAACGTCGCAACGACCTGGTCCAACGACGGTGGTTCGTCGACCAGCAGCCACTGGTCAAGGATGGACGCAAGTCGCTCCAGCCGCAGGCCGAAGGTCGTGAGTCGCTCGCCCTCCCCCGGCGCAACCGCCCCGAGCCCTCGCAAGGTCTTGCCGAGCTCGATGTACAGGAACAGGCTCAGGCCGTCGCGAAGGACAGTCCCTGCCCCGACATCCGTCTGGTAAAGATGCAGGCCGCTCTTCTGGAGTTCCAGGTCCTTGAGGATCTTCTTGTGCAGGAGACCAGACACGTACGCGCAGGACGACGCACGGAATCCCGGCAGGAACTCCTCGGTGACGGTGGCGCCACCGATGCGGCTCCGGCGTTCGAGGACGAGGACCCGCTTGCCCGCGTCGACCAGATAGTTCGCCGCGATCAGGCCGTTGTGGCCCGAACCGATGACGATCGCGTCGTACTGGCTCATGCCCGGGACCTCAGTAGCACTTGGAGAGGAGGCCGCCGTCGACCACCATCGCCGAGGCATTCACATAGGACGAGTCATCAGAGATCAAGAAGACGACCATCTGCGCCACCTCGCGCGGATGCCCGATCTTCTTGGCCGGGTAGGCCGCCCCCATGTCGATCCTGGCCTGCGCCGGGTCCCCGGTGGCCTCCCAGTACTTGATGATCATCGGGGTCTCCATGTCACCGGGGCAGACACAGTTGACCCTGATGCCGTCAAGCGCGTATGCCGCACCCGCCGCCCGCGTCAGACCGAGCACTCCGTGCTTCGTGGCCGTGTAGGCGGGAAGGAAGGGATCGCCGACGAGCGACAGTGCCGAGGCAGTGTTGACGATAGAGCCGCCTCCGGTCTCCTTCATCGCGAGAACGCCATGCTTCATCCCCCAGAACACGGCCTTCAAGTTGACGTTGTTGATGTGGTCCCAGCCCTCATTGGTGGTCTCATGCAGGGGGACCTCGAGCTGCGTGCCGGCGTTGTTGTGCATGAAGTTGAAGCCGCCCCATCGGGAACGCACATCGGCGATCGCATCGATGATGTCCTGCTCAACGGTCACATCGACCCTGCGGAAGACCGCGTCACCACCTGCGGCGCGAATCTCCTCGGCCGCCTTCTCTCCGCCCTCGACATCGATGTCCACGAGGAGCACTTTGGCGCCTTCGGCCGCCAGTAGCTTGGCCGTCTCGTAGCCCAGCCCAGAGGCGGCTCCGGTTACGAGGCCCATCTTTCCCTCAACGCGCATCGGTGCGTCCTTTCGTTCGTCTCGTGTGGATGAAGTCGTACTGTTCAGACGGCGGACGTGCCGCCGTCGATCGACCATGCAGCACCGGTCGCGAACTTCGCGCTGGCCATGTAGACAACGGCGTCGGCGATCTCGTCGGCTGTCGCCCACCGCTTGAGCGGGACCCGGTCCACGGCCATCTGCCGGACCTCGTCCGGGTTGGGGAACCAGGCGATCTCCGCCTCCATCATGGGAGTGTCGACGGGGCCGGGGCAGATGGCGTTCACCCGGATCTGCCGCTCAGCGAGCTCGACCGCCAGGGCCTGCGTTAGGCCAATCAGACCCGCTTTCGAGGCGCAGTAGTCCACGTAGAGACCCATGCCCATGAAGGAGAGCTCGGATCCGATGTTGATGATGCAACTGCCCTCCTTGAGCCGTCGCGCGCTCTCGCGGCTGACGTAGAACGGCCCCGAGAGATTCACTCCGATGCTGCGGGCCCACTTCTCATCCGTGATGTCCAGCAAGGCCGATGGGCCGTCGACACCGGCTGAGTTGACCACGAGGTCGACGTCGCCCAGCAGTTCGAAGCATCGCTCGATAGACGCACTGACCTGGGCCGGATCCGACACGTCCGTCGGAACGGCGAACGCCCGATCGCCAAGTTCGGCCACGATGCCGTCGAGCACCGCCGCACGTGTTGCCAGCAGCGCCACGGTTCCACCATCAGCGTGGATGCGCCGAGCGGTGGCCAGGCCGATGCCGGACGAGGCGCCCGTGACGATGGCTCTATATGCGGACATCAGTCCTCCTCAATGGACGAGTCGCGGTGGCTCACATCATGGCGTGAATGAACCTGGTCGCGCTCGGTCTCTTGGGTATGCGATCGAAGTGCAAATACGAACACTACTTGAACGTTCCAGCAGAATATAGGCCCGCGCTGATCTGGCGTCAACAGATAGCTGAGTCTCGGCGTG
>JAPLBU010000028.1:7170-14042 GCA_026392575.1 Actinomycetota bacterium
CGACCTATAGTCGCACTTTCTGGATCGTTCAAGAAGGGTTAAGAGACGTGGGCTCAGAATCGGAACGAACTGGGGCGCAACTGTTTGAGCGGATGGCGAGAGTCGTGCCAGGCGGAGTCAACTCCAACGTCCGGCTTGAAGTTGCCCAGCGCTACTTCTCCCACGGCTCTGGTCCTTGGCTCTGGGATACGGACGGCCGGGACTACATCGACTACGTCCTCGGGCAGGGGCCGGCCTTCCTCGGGCATGCGCATCCCCGGATGCTCTCCGGAGTAACTGAGTCGATCGCCGCCGGAATGACCTTCGCCGCACAGAGCGAGATCGAGCTGCAGGCCGCTGAGAGCCTGGTGAAGGCCCTCGGCTGGGCAGAGATGGTTCGCATCGGGATGACGTCAACGGAGTCTGTGCAAGCGGCGCTCAGACTCGCCCGATCGGCAACCGGACGCCGGCTCTTCCTCCGCTTCCGCGGTCAGTACCACGGCTGGCTCGACAACGTGCTGGTGAACTCACTGGAGCCATGGCCCCGGGTCGCGAGTGACGGCCAACTCGCGAGCAGCCTCGACGAGAGCATCACCATCGAGTGGAACGACCTTGAGGCCGTTCGTCAGGCAGTCGCTGAGCACCCCGATCAGATCGCCGCAATCATCACCGAGCCGATGATGCTCAACGCTGGCGCAATCCTGCCTGAGCCGGGCTTCCTTGAAGGTCTTCGCCAGATCACCAAGGCGCAGGGGATCGTCCTCATCTTTGACGAGACCATCACGGGCTTTCGACTCGGTCCACGGGGAGCCATCGGCCGATTCGGTGTTGAACCCGACCTGGCCGTCTTCGGCAAAGCAGTGGCCGGCGGATTCCCCGCGTCCGTCCTCGCGGGAAGCGCCGACCTCATGTCACTGTTCGCCAAGGGGACCAACCACTCGGGCACTTTCAACGCGAATGTGCTGTCTTGCGCTGCCATCGTTCATGCCCTTGAGATCATGCAGAGCACGCCCATCTATGAAGATGTCGAGCGAACCGGTGGGCAGTTGATGGCTTCTCTGCGTGCGCTCTTCGCGGAGTTCGATCTGCAGCTTCAGGTTCGCGGCCTCCCGGCTGCGTTCCACGTCGCCTTCGACACCGCCGCTCCCGTCACGTGCTTCGCCGATCTTCAACGAGCCGACTCTGATCGCTACCGACGCCTTGTGCCCCACGCCATCGACTCAGGCGTCTGGCTGACTGGTCGGGGCATCTGGTACGTCTCCGGGGCGCACGATGAGGCGACCAACGCTGCCACCTTGACTAGGATGAATCGCGCGCTGACGGCCTTCGTCGAGCACGATCGCACCGACTAGGGCAGCCCGCTCCCTGGATCAAGAGTGAGAACGAAGAGGACACGTGGTCAGGACCAAATCAGGGCAGTCCGAGGGACGAGGTCGTTCGTCAGGCCGCCCCAAGATGCGGGACGTGGCCGATCTGGCGGGTGTGTCCCTGCAGACCGTCTCCAACTTCGTCAATGGCCGACATGACCAGATGAGTGAGGAGACTCTCGCAAAGGTCGCCAAGGCGATGGAGAAGCTCCAGTACCGGCCCAACGTGGCTGCGGCGTCACTGCGCTCTCAGCGAGCACGCACCATCGCCTTCCTGGTCCTGGATGAGCATGTCGCTTTCCTTGCCGACCCACTCACGGACCTCCTCATAGCTGGTGCGGGCGACGTGGCCCGCGATCATGGCTACGGCGTGCTGGTGCAAGGTGCCCGCTCGGACCAGCTCAATGCCGAGCTACTGTCGCCACTTTTTGAAGGCCGCGCTGATGGCGCCGTCATTCAGCTATCCGGGCCGCGCAGTTTGCGGCGCGAGATCATCGACTTGGCCTCCTCCGCAGGTCTATCGATCGTGATCATCGACGAGACGGGACTGGGTGCTGGCGTGATGGGCGTGCGCGCACAGCAGGAGACCGGTGCGCGGCAACTGGCTGAGTTCCTGATTGAGGCCGGGCATGCTCGCATCGGCTTCATCGGCGCAGCGGTTCCGTGGGCCGTGGTTGAGCAGCGCCTCGCCGGCTTCCGGACGGCGATGCGCCGAGCGGGGTTGCAGGTCGACCCGGACTTGATCCTGCTGGAAGCGACGTACCAGGCCCGCGATGGCGAGGCACTCGCCCGGCGACTGCTCGAGTCCAAGAAGCCGCCGACTGCGATCATGTGTGCGACGGACCTGCTCGCGGCAGGAGCAATGCGCGCCGCCCGCACCTTGGGCCTCGACGTTCCCAAGGATGTCGCGGTCACCGGCTTCAACGACTTCGAGTTCTCGGAGTATCTGCAGCCGCCCCTCACCACCGTCCGCGTCCCCGCCTACGAGATGGGACGCACAGCGGCATCAATGCTTATCTCTGCCATCGAGAACCGGACGCCTTCGGAGCAAACCGCGGTGTTCCCCACCGAACTCGTCCTCCGTGGTTCAACCTAGCTGAAGCCCTACGTCGCACTTCCTTGACGGGAAGGGTCTGTCTGCCTAGGCTACTTGAACGTTCCAGAGAATTGCCTCTGGTGGCACGCGGGCAGCACTGTCCGGCGACTCAGGAGGTTTTGATCGTGATCATCGTCGAGGACTTCGGCCAGGTTGGTGGCAAGCCTGCGCACGCGTGGCGCCTGGAAAGCGGTGACGGGCTCAGTATCCGGGTCACGGACTACGGCGCCCGGCTGACCGAGCTCCACGTGCCAGGCAGCAATGGCGAGACCGCCGACATCGTCCTGGGTTTCGACGACGTTGAGTCGTACGTCGCATCACCGTCCTATATGGGTGCAACGGTGGGTAGGTACGGTAACCGAATCACCCGGGGGCAGTTCCGACTGCTGGGCAAGGACTTTCAGGTGGATTGCAATGAGGGGAACAACCACCTGCACGGGGGCCGGAACGGATGGGACAGTCGACTGTGGTCGGCTGACGTTGATGAGCAGAGCAACTCGATCACCTTTAGAACGACCAGCCCCGACGGCGAGATGGGTTTCCCGGGAGCCTGCGATGTCGTGTCCACGTATCAGCTTCAAGACGGGCAACTTCGCATCACCATGCAGACCACCCCGAGTGAGACCACGGTCATCAACATGGTTCATCACAGTTACTACAACCTCGCGGGCCATGCCTCTGGCACCATGCTGGACCAATTGATGCGGCTGCCCTCGGAGTTCTACCTGCCCGTGGATGGTGAGCTCATGCCGACGGGCGAGGTCCTGGCGGTCGACGGCACGCCGTACGACTTCCGCGAGATGCGACCAATCGGGGCCCGCTTCGATGACCTTCCTCCATTGGGAACGGACGTCTTCCAAGGCGGGGGTGGCTACGACCACAACTGGTGCCTCCAAGGAGGACCTGCGGCTTTGATCGAGGCGGCCGACATACATGACCCCGCTTCCGGACGACGGATGAAGCTGTCATCGACCGAGCCCGGAGTGCAGATGTACACGGGCGGCTACCTGCATGACCAGATGATCGGCAAGGGCGCCCAGCCCTACTGCCAGTACGCGGGCTTCACGCTGGAGACGCAGAAGTTCCCAGACTCCCCGCGATTCCTCCACTTCCCAACGACAACAGTGATGGCGGGCGAGACATATCGCCACGACATGCTGTTGGAGTTTTCGACCAGCTGACCTTTGCGCAATGAGCGTCAGTACGGCTACTTCTCCTTGCGGGCTCGACGCTTTCGACCCGCCCCGGCAAATGGATCAACTTCTCTTTCGATTACCCGGGTCGCTACGACGATCAGAACGATGCTGACCGCCAATGAGCGTGACGATGGCGTTGATCTCGGGGGTGAACCCGAACCGCGTCTGCGACCAGATGAACAGTGGCAGCGTCTGCTGCGTACCAACCAAGAAGAACGTGATGACTACCTCGTCAAACGACAGGGTCATAGTGAGGAGCGCGGCCGCAAGGATGGCCGTTCGCAACTGAGGGAAAGTCACGTGCCAGAACGTTCGCCAACTGTTGGCTCCCAGATCCATTGACGCCTGCGCCAGCGATGGGTCAAGCCTTCGCAGTCGGGTGAGGACCACGAGCGTGACGACCGGAACAGTGAAGGCGAGATGGCCGATCACGATGCTCCACAGCCCGGCAGGGATCCCTACGAGCCTGAAGGTGATAGCCAACGACAGGCCCAGAACCATCCCCGGCACAATCGCCGGGATCATTACCGCCGCAAGCAGGACTCTCGGAGCGACGCCTCTCACCGAGTTGACGACGACGGCGAAGTAGGTGCCGACCACCGAAGCCACCAGGACTACAAGTATCGACACGGACAACCCGAAGGTCACGGCGCCTAAGAGCAGCCCGTCCTGCCCGATGGCCGCAAACCACTGCAAGGTGAAGCCAGACCACGGAAGGGCCTGCACCTTGGAGTCATTGAAGGCGAAGATGCCGATGGTGACCAACGGGGCGTAGAGAAACAGATAGACGGAGATGAAGCCCACCCATGCGAAACCTGATCGAATCGCCCGGAGCGCTGACTGTGTGGCGACGACCCCAGCAGGCGCGACGGAAACATCAGGACTAGTCAAGGATCCCCTCCGTCCTGGTGAATCTGGCGACGAGTGCGAGCAATGCCCCAGTCAGAAGCAGAAGCACGATCGACATGGCGGCCCCGAGCGGCCAGTTGTTGGTCAAGCCGAACTGGTTCACGATGAGCGAGCCGAACATCGTCCCTTCAAGCCCTCCCACCATCGCCGGCGTCAGGTAGTCGCCGATGCAGAGGAGCAGGGCCAAGGCGAATCCGATCGCTGCCCCTTGCCCGTGTGGGGCTCGCCCCAGCATCCGCGCTGGCCTCCAGGAGCGAAGCAGGCACGCGCTCGAGCGCTGCATAGGAGGCAACGAACGCGAAGGGAATTGAGACATAGGTGAGCGTCAGGAAGACCGCAAACCTCGAATAGAGCATGAATGACAATGGCTCATTCCGCAGCCCGAGTTCGATGAGAGTGGAGTTGATGACTCCGCTGTCGCCAAGGATGATCTTCCATGCGTAGACCCGTACGAGGTAGCTGATCCACAGGGGAACAACCACCAGCAGCACCGCAAGAAGTCTGTGCTTGGACAGGCGGCGGACAACGAACCAGGCCATCGGGTAGGCAACCGCGGTGGCAAGCAGTGCTGCCCCTACCGCGATAGCGGCGGTCCGTCCGAGGATCGCCAGCGTGACGCTATTGGTGACGACGGCCACGTAGTTGTCGAAGGTGAGGACCCGAGACAGGACGCCTTCGTCCGTCTGCCAAAGGCTGTACACCAGCATCAGGATGTTGGGCGCCAGCACGAGAAGCGCCGCCCAGGCCGCGAGGGGTACGAGGGACATCCGTCGGCCTAACGACCGACGGCCCTCGTGGGTCGAGGCGACACTAGCCATCGACGCGGACCACTTCCGCGGCCTTGAAGGACACAGCTACTCCTTGGCCGCTCGTCAGAGCAAACCCGATGTGCGCTGGGGCTTTCGCCACCAAGGTCATTCCATCGACGGCAACCATCACTTCTGAGCTGTCCCCGAGGAAGACAACCTCCTCGACGGTTCCCCCCGCAGTGATATCGCCCGCCCCTTCACCCAGGCTCACGGCCTCGTGGCGCAGGGAGAATACGCAGGGCCCAAGAGGAGTGTCCGCTGCCAGCGGGAAGCTGAGCCCACCCCAGTGACCGACGACTGCACCGCTCTCGAAGACAACCGTTCCCGGCCCAAGGTTCGCCTTGCCGATGAAGCCTGCGACGAATGGCGTCTTCGGATGGAAATACACCTCGCGCGGTGTACCCACCTGCTCAATGCGACCAGCTGACATCACGGCCAGGCGATCTGACATCGACAGGGCCTCACCTTGATCATGCGTGACGTACACGAACGTGATGCCCACCTCGCGTTGAAGCTGCTTCAACGCCAACTGCATCTGCTGTCGCAGCTGGAGGTCGAGGGCCCCGAGGGGCTCGTCCAAGAGGAGCACTTTGGGTCGGCCGACGAGCGCGCGCGCAAGGGCCGCTCGCTGCCTCTGCCCACCCGAGAGCTGATGCGGCAGCCGCTTCGCAAACTCTTCCATCTCGACGAGGGCAAGCGCGTCGGACACCCTCTGGTCAATCTTGTCCTTTGCCACCCGGTGCATGCGCAGCGGATACGACACATTCGCTTCGATCGACATGTGTGGGAAGAGGGCGTAGTTCTGGAAGACCGTATTCACGTCCCGGTTGTAGGGCGGCACGCCAAGAACGTCGACCCCGTCGAGCCAGATGCGGCCGGACGAAGGCTGCTCGAAGCCCGCGATCATTCGTAGACACGAGGTCTTGCCGGAGCCGCTGGGCCCGAGAATCGAGAAGAACTCCCCTGCCCGGATGTCGAGGCATACTCCGTCAACTGCCTTCGCCGTTGTCCCGTTGTAGGTCTTGGTGACATCGTCGAACCGAACGACGGTTACTGCATCGCTCGGGGTGGCGCCTCCCCCACCGGGAGTTCCCGGTGGGGGAGGCGGCAACGAGGAATCCTGCACCTCAGAATCCAGCCTTGAACTCATTCCACAGAGCCACCCGCTCGTCCATGCGGTTCGGCGTGACCATCGGCTTCATGGAGGCCCAGAAGTCCGGATTCTGGAGGTTCACGATCTCGCTCTTGGCGAGGGCATCCTCGGGAACCAGCGAGGCGGCGGCTTCGTAGGTGATGACACCTGCGCTTCCGGTGGCCTCAATGAACTTCGCCTGCCACGGGATGTCGAGGGTGTAGTTGATGAGGTCATAGACCTCTTGCCGGTTTGCCCCCTTCATCATCATGGATGAGTCGATCCAGAAAGGCGTACCCTCGGTGGGGAATCCATAGGCGAACTTGTCACCATTCTCGTTCAGTTGATTCACCACAGCTACGTTCTGGGCGTAGCCGATCACCG
>JAPLBU010000345.1:0-2927 GCA_026392575.1 Actinomycetota bacterium
ACGATTCGGGCCAATACCCCAAATGGGAGAATTATCCCGGGGACCGAAACGGAGGCGCGGTGTGATCGCGCAGGCGCACCTGTGACTACGGCCGATGTCGACCTGGTCGCTCACTACGCACCGATCTTCGACGACGACCGCGAACTCGCGGCCACGTGGGTGGCGGCGCGCATCCATGACGACGCCGAGGCCCGCTCGGCTCTGGCCGCCACGTACATTCCCCTGGTTCGCTACGTCGTCTCGCGAATGAACCTCAACCTGCCCCCCAGCCTCGAGCGCGGCGATCTGGTGGGCTTCGGCACCATCGGCCTCATCGACGCGATCTCGCGCTTCAACATGGACCTCGGCCTGACCTTCCAGACCTATGCGGTCACCCGGATCCGCGGCTCGATCCTCGACGAACTGCGCTCCCAGGACTGGGTTCCCCGCAAGGTGCGCAGCCGCATGCGGGCTATTGACCAGGCCACCGCGGCCTTCCAGCAGGAGCACGGCGCCGAACCCAGCCTGGACGAGCTGGCCGAGGCAACCGGGCTGGGCCGCGACGAGGTCCAGGCCGCACTGGCGGGCTATCAGAAGGGCTACCTCGCGAGCCTGGAGGCACGCATGGACGGTGACCGCGGCAGCGACGATGAGCCGCGCGGCCGGGCCTTCGTCGACGAGACGGCCGAATTGCCAGAGGAGATCTACGACCATCAGGAGAGCCAGCAGGTGATCCGCGACCAGATCCGCAACCTGCCCGACCGCGATCGCGCCGTCATCGCGCTGTACTACTTCGAGGAGTTGACGTTCGCGCAGATCGGACGCGCCCTCGGGGTGAGCGAGTCGCGAGCCTGCCAGATCCACGGCCATGCCATTCGCGAACTGCGAACTGCGGTCTAGCGACCGAGCGCCCCGGGCCCGCCGAGGATGAAAGCAGCCCGAACGGCCGGATCATCGAACTGCCCGTCGGCACCGTGAGTGGGCGCCTGGTCTGGCGCTGACGCGGCCCGGGTCGCGCCGGCAGCCATCGGCGGAGCCGGGGGGGTGCCGAAGGCTGCCGACGTGGTCTTGGCCGGATCGTCAGTGATGGTGCGGATCCCGATGTCGAACATCCGGACTGCAGCGTCCTCGACTTCCTGAATGGAGTCACCGAAGAAGTCGCTGGACAGGTCGTCCTCTGCCGTGGAGTCGATACGGGCGATCATGTCGTCCTGGTTGACGATCCCGAACACGGACGGCGGACGCGGTGCGGGATCGTCCGGACTCATGCCCGGTTGTCCGTCCAACCGGCCGGCAGATAGTCCGGGATCTCGGCCTCCACCGACTCGGGCAGCGCAACCGCATCCAGACTGGTGAGCACAGCGCGCGCATCGGTAGCCAGATTGAGGGACGCTATCGGCAGATCGTCGGGGACCCAGTCGTGGCGATGCCACTGGACGGTCCAGACGACCGCAAGCACCTCATCGAGGGCGGCCCTGGCGCTGTTGAGCAGCGGGTCCGCGCTGGAGACGATCGGATGCGTGCTGTAGCGGATCGCGCCCGGTCGCCCGTGGGGGGCATCGCAGTAGATCTCGACACGGTAGAGCGAGTGCGAGTCATCCGGTCCGGCGATGCCGACGGGAGCCACTGCGGTGACGACGCCGGTACCCGTGCGCACGAGGAACTGACGACCGCGGTCATCGACCTCCAGCCACGCCTGCATCGCGCTCACCTCCCTGCGGCTCCCAGATGGAGAGCCTTGCACAATGGGTATCGGAACGCGACCGGAGCACCTGAACCCAAAGTTGTCAGAACTTCTCGGTTCCTTCCGTGGCCGCTAGAGGCCGACCATGTTCAGGTACGCCGAACCGATCGCCTGACCGGCCACGAGCCCCAGTCCGGCCCCGATCAGCAGGAACGGGCCGAACGGCAGGGCCGACTTGCGGCCGGCCCGGCGGGCCGCCATCAGCGCCAGCCCGACGACGGCGCCCATCCCGAAGGCCCTCAGCAGGCCGACCGCTGCCGCTGAGACGCCGACCCAGCCCAGCGTCACCCCCAGCACCGGGGCCAGCTTCACGTCGCCGAAGCCCATGCCACGCCCCCCGGTCACCAGCCACAGTCCACCGATGACGACCACCCAGATTGCCCCACCCACGAGGGCGGAGCCGACCGCCCAGCGGCCGGACATCGCGCCGGCCAGCAGCAGCCCGGCCACGGTCACCGGGTAGAGGGGCAGGACGATCGCATCGGGCAGCCGATGGTGCTCGAGGTCGATGAAGAACAGCGCGATGCCGGCACTGCCCAGCACGAGCAGCAGGGGCAGCAGCCAGACCAGGCCCTCGGATTGCCAAGCCCACCAGGCAAGGGCCAGCCAGACCACGAGGTTCAACACCTCGACCAGCGGGTACCGGCCGGAGATGGGTTCGTGACAGACCCGGCACCGGCCCCTGAGGAGCAGCCACGACAGGACCGGGATGTTGTCGCGGGTTGCTATCGGCGTATGGCACCCCGGACAGGCCGAGCCCGGCCGCACGATCGACAGCCCCAGCGGAACGCGGTAGATAACCACATTGAGGAAGGATCCGACGGCCAGGCCGATCCCGATGAGCAGGACGAGGATGAACCCGACGATGACGGTGGTGTCGCTCACGGGTCCTCGGTGGCAGCGGCATCATCGACCGAAGCATCGGCCAGTGCGTCGACTTCGGCACGGGCTTCCCGCAGTCGGGCCCGGATCGCACCGGCGTTCGTGATCGCCTCGCGCTCGACGAGGACCGCCTCCGCCAGCGCCTCTGTGAGCTCGACTATCTCCGCTTCGGCGAGTTCGCGACGAAGCTGGCCGACATGGTCCATGCCGGCCTTCTTGGCCTGGGCTGCCACCTGTGGGTCCAGCGTGCGCACCACCACAGGCTCGGGCTCCGGTTCCGGTTCGGGCTCCGGCTCCGGCTCCGGCTCCGGCTCCGGCTCCG
>JAPLBU010000345.1:2960-7476 GCA_026392575.1 Actinomycetota bacterium
CTCGGGCTCCGGCTCCGGCTCGACGACGTGTCCGAAGGCCTCAGGAACCGTCAGGTGCTCCGACCCGCTGGCCGATGTCTCACCGGCCTCGACGGCCACGACACCCGCGGCTGCCAGCAGCCCTGCGAGGTGCACCGCCTCTGCACGAGTGAAGCCGCCAACCGCCGCCACCTCGTCGACGGTGCGGTGCCCATCGACCGCCGACAGCAGGGCAGCGAATTCCGGCAGGGAGAGATTGGCGGGCGTGGGGGTACCCGTTGCCCGCAACCGGATGGTCGCGGGCGACCCCACCGGCGACAACCCTGGCCACGTGGTAGCGAGCCGCTGTGCCCGCACGCGCACGGCCTCGAGCAGCGGCTCGACCGGCAGCGGCAGCGTGCAGAACGCATCCGTGGTCAGGTCCTTCTGAGGCATCACCTTGACCTTGCCGCATGTCAGTACTGCCCCCAGGCTTGCCAGCAGGTACTCCTGATGGACGGTCGCCAGGGCCTCCACCGCCAGCCAACCGCGATGCACCGCCTGCACGCCGGCTGGAGTGCCGTCGCGGGCATCCGCCCGCAGCGAGCGCGCACGCTCCGCCGACACGGCACCAGAAGCCGTCAGCCTCTCCAGCACCGAAGGCTCGTAGTTGTCCAGGCCGACCGCATATAGCCGCCCGTCGAAGAGGAACAGCCGTGCCGTGGCACCGTTGGTGCGGGCGGTCACTTCGAGGGCGCCGGTGAACCCCTTCTTCGCGGCATTCTCGATATCGCGAACGAGGTGGGCATTGAGGTCGACGGCAGGCGGATCGACAGGGCTGTCGGCGGCCCGCTTACCCCGGCCGAAAGTGATCGCCATCCTCGTCCTTCCTCAGCGAAGCAGATGCTCGGGCAGGCCCGCCTCGTGGATGGGACACCGCGGCGCACCTGCATGGTCGACCGTACCGACCGTGAACCCCGGTCGGCCGGAACATCCGCGCCGTGGTTCCTCGTTGTAGAGCCGACCGATACCGGAATACGAGTCATTACGGGTGATGGCGGTTGCCCTCTCAGCGATCTCAGAGCGGTTGGTGATCCGCACGACATGCTCGGGGATGATCTCGAGAACCTGCTCCGGGGTCGAGAGCCGCCACTTGTAGTGCGCCACATCGAGGTCGCCCGTAACGGTGCGCTCCGTGCGGTCCGGCATCAGGACCGTGACGGCGCACTTGGTACCGATGTACTCACCGACGTCGACGCTCTCGCCCGTGGACAGGACGAAGGTGAACGCCAGCGGCCCGGCGAACCGCCGATAGCCCAAGCGTGGGTCATAGAGCTTGCCGACGTGCTCGCGCACCATGGCCTCGGCGTCCTCGAAACTCCCCGACGTCCCCTCGACGAGCCGGCGCGGCAGTCCCTGATTCGTGCGCATCAGGTCGGACACGTCCCACTGGTACGACCGAATGATCCGGCGACCGTCCGGGTCCTCCTCATTGTCGACCTCTGAGCCGGTGATGCGGGCGGCGAAGTGCTCCGTGACCCACGTCCACAGCAGGATCCCGGGCGAGTCAGTGAAGGTCCACGGGATCGGCTCGGCGAGGCCCTCGCTCACTGCAGACCTGCTGCAGCCACGGAGTCAAGAACTCGCGTGACGGCCGCCGCGGCGGTCTTCGGCAGCACATCGAGCTCGCGAGCGACTTCAGGTCGGCTGAGGTCTTCCCAGAAGGACAGGTACACGGCAGCCAAGGCTAGGGGGTCCTGCGCCCGACGGCCACCCGCCTCCGGATTGTTGACGGCAGCCATGATCGATCGAGTTAGCTGCGCATTGCGATCGTGGGTCGTGGCATCGAACTCCACGTCGACATCGGATGCCACCTGCACCAGGTCGAGTTGATCGCCGACCGACGATTCACTGACGAGCGACTGGTAGTTGCGCATGCCCGACAGGGTGCTGATGGCCTGCTCGCGCTTGCGCAGATCGGTGACGCTCGTCCGCAGTGCCCCCGCCAGTTCCTCCTCCGTCGCCGGCCGCTGCTCAGTCGCGGCGATGACATCGGCGGCGCGGCTCAGGGTCTGCCGATCGCTGACGACGCCACGCCCGTACGCATTGCGAGCCGCGTCCTGGGGCCACGTACGGAGCTTGCCGATCATGAAGGCCAGGAAGTTCAGCGTCCCGTTGCGACCCTCGCGCCCTGCGTCGTAACGGTCGGCGTGGTCGGAGACGAACAGGTACATCATCGAGCGGACGTCCTGATCGTCGATCAGGTCAAGGTCGGCAACGATCTTGCGGCGGATCGCGTAGAGCCGGGGGTAGAGCCATTCGACGGCAGCGGCGATCAGGTCCGGCAGCAGGGTCCCGGGGATCGCATCGAGATCGCGGAAGGGGACCTTCGCCTCGACTCGGATATTGACGGCCTCGACATCGTGCTCGACGCACCACTCACGGATGACCTCACGGGCGTCGTAGCCACTGCCCTCAGGTACCCACACCCGATGCTGGCCGTCACTCCACTGCCGCGTGTAGGCCGGCATGCCCATATCCGGCAGGAGCGAGCGGGCATCGAAGTCATCGACGGTGTCCCAGTGCACGCGATCGCACACCATGGCCGGTGCGTGCGCGAGGATCTCCGACTCGTCAATCCCGGCGACCACGAGATTGGGGACACGTCTTGCGCTGCGATGCGACGCCGTGATGATCGTGTCGTCATCAGACGGGTCGAGCAACCCATCGACCCCGTCCTCGGGATCGAGCGGCATGGGCTACCGCACCGAGGCGAGGTGGCCGACAGCTGCCAGTACGGCACTGTGGCCAGCGTCATTGCGGGCCACGACATGCATGGCAAGCCGTGCTTCGGCCGAAGCTGGCTCGGGCAGGGTCACGAAGGCCGGATCGTAGGCAGAGAGGTCATCGACGATGCGCTGGATGAGCACGACGGCAGCCCGTGATGCCGCATCGGCGGTCTTGATCCCGTCGATGGAGCCCAGGCACACGGCGAGGGTGATGAGCACGCGCGAGTCGTCGCACGACAGCCCGGCGAGTCGGACGGGGGTACCGGGATCCGCGTCGAGGCAAGCGGCGAGGGCCTTGGCGGCGGGCACGGCGCCGGCCCGGGTCGGGGCGAGACACACGGCGACTTCCAGCTCGCGGCGCATCCCTGCGTACTCGTTGAACTCTTCCATGGTCGCCTCGCCTCCTATTCCCATCACCTGTTGCATGTCCGTCCTGTCATGACATCTCACAATGTATGTGCATGAACGCGAGTTCATGTTGGGTATTTGGTCCCATTTGAGGATATACCCGGCTACTCCTGAACTACCGGCCCGAACAGCCAGAGGGCGCGACACCCGGGGGTGTCGCGCCCTCCTTCTGTTCCCTGTTGAGGGGTGTTTCTACTAGTTGACCACGATGGTGTCGATAGTGGCGCCGGCCGGGCACGTGGTGCCGGTCGCCGTCACGAATCCGCCACCGGCCGAGTCGTAGGCGTAGGGGCTGTTGGCCTCGATGTTGCAGCCAACCATGGTGTAACTGCCGGCCGTCGTGTTGACGGTGACGGCTACGTAGTTGCCGCTCGAGACCTGGGCGCCGGCCGACTGGAGCGGGCCAGCCGCGGTCGGGTAGGCGTCGTTCTGGGTGTAGTAGGTCTCCATGACGGTCGCGATATTGCGAATGTCGGATTCAACCGAGGCGTTCCTGGCCGCGTTGCGCTGGTTCAGGAAGACCGGGATGGCGATAGCGGCAAGGATGCCGATGATGACGACGACGACCAGCAGCTCGATGAGGGTGAATCCCGCATCGCGCTCGTCTCTTGGCTTCATGATGCGAGTGAGCATGTCATTCTCCTGCTCCAACGACCCTCGTCTGCGGGGGTGCCGTACCCGGGTGGTTCCGGCAATCAGGGTTTCGGACCGGATTCGCCCAGAATGAACCCTTCTGCCAGAACTATTTTCAGACCTCTCCCGGCCCGGTGGGGCGGAACCGGTGTCGCGCCACCACTCGGCCGGAGTCCTGAGCACGGTCCACTGGTCAGGCGCGACGACTGAAGCCGGGCAGCCACGCTCGATGAGCTCCTCGTAGCCGAGTCGGGGGCCTGTCAGACGGATCGCGTCCGGGTTGGCCGCCAGCCACGTGCAGATCTCGTCAGCCCGGTGGCCCAACAGGGCACCTGCCGGCGGGACGGCCGCCCCCAAGGTCCGCAGGATCTGGGCGGCCTGCCAGTCGTCGTACCGCTGCCACAGCTGCCAGCCCTGCGGGTGCAGGAGATAGGGCAGCACGGGACGCCCATCAGCGGCCAGCACCGCCGGGTCGGACAGGACGACCATCGGCACCTGTGGGCTCGGCCCACGGGGGCTGCTCAGCGTGGTCAGGTTCTGCATGATGCCGAATGACAGGCCACCACCGAGGTAGGCCAGCACGAGAACGAGTGGCCCGCCGACAACCAGGATGCGCAGGGCCAGCCGGCCTCGCGTAACCGTCTGAAGCCAGTCCGAACGGACCCCACGAAGGATGAGGACACCGGCCGCTACCACGGCCACCGGCAGGGCCACCAGACCGGCATGCC
>JAPLBU010000450.1:0-4433 GCA_026392575.1 Actinomycetota bacterium
TCCGCGTGGAGCTCGACAATGGGCACAAGGTGCTCGCGCACATCAGCGGGAAGATGAGGATGCACTACATCCGAATCCTTCCGGACGACCGAGTGGTCGTGGAGCTCTCGCCCTACGACCTCACGCGCGGCCGGATCGTCTACCGCTACAAGTAAAGAGCCACCGATCCGCCCACCAGTCGAACGATCACGAAAGAGTCATCATGAAGGTGCAGCCGAGCGTCAAGAAGATCTGCGACAAGTGCAAGGTCATTCGTCGCCACGGCGTTGTCATGGTGATCTGCGAGAACGTTCGCCACAAGCAGCGTCAGGGCTGACCCCAGCTCCTGACGCGGCCTTCGGGGAGACAACCCGGAGTCCGAAGCAACAAGCAGAGCCCGACCCCCGCTGCAACGCGTGCGTAGCAGCGGGACGACACCCCCGGTCACGAGGCCGGGGACCAGCCTTGGCGGGCAGGACTGGCTCTGCACCCACACCTCGTGCATGACAGAAGAGAGAACGCCCCAATGGCACGACTCG
Source organism: Actinomycetota bacterium (assembly GCA_026392575.1). Classification (GTDB taxonomy): domain Bacteria; phylum Actinomycetota; class Actinomycetes; order S36-B12; family S36-B12; genus UBA10649. The sequence goes on from JAPLBU010000450.1 coordinate 519, forward strand.
TTGGCGTTGATCTGCCGCGCGATAAGCGCATGGCAGTAGCGCTCACCTACATCTATGGCGTCGGCCGCACACAGGCCGCCAAGGCCCTCGAGGCCACGGGCATCAGCCCGGATCTGCGCTCCAAGGACCTGTCCGACGATCAGGTCATCGCCCTGCGCGACTGGATCGACACCAACCTCAAGGTCGAAGGCGACCTTCGCCGCGAGGTTGCCGCTGACATCCGCCGCAAGGTTGAGATCGGCTGCTACCAGGGTCTGCGTCACCGCAAGGGCCTGCCGGTTCGTGGCCAGCGCACCCACACGAACGCGCGTACCCGCAAGGGCCCGCGCAAGACGGTGGCTGGCAAGAAGAAGGTCGGCAAGTGAGCCCTTACGAGACTTTGGAGAACTGATTCATGGCCCCCAAGACAGGCAAGGCAGCGCCGGCCAAGAAGGTCCGCCGCAAGGAGAAGAAGAACGTGGCCCACGGTCACGCTCACATCAAGAGCACGTTCAACAACACCATTGTCTCGATCACCGATCCCACGGGTGCGGTTATCGCCTGGGCAAGCGCCGGGCAGGTCGGCTTCAAGGGAAGTCGCAAGTCCACTCCGTTCGCCGCGCAGCTCGCCGCCGAGTCAGCAGCGCGTCGTGCGATGGAGCACGGCATGCGCAAGGTGGATGTGTTCGTCAAGGGTCCCGGCTCCGGCCGCGAGACTGCTATCCGTTCGCTGCAGGCGACCGGCCTGGAGGTCGGCTCGATTGCCGACGTCACGCCGGCACCCCACAACGGAACCCGTCCGTCCAAGCGTCGCCGCGTCTGACCGCGCGAACAGAACCTAGGAGATAACCAGACATGGCGCGTTATACAGACGCCGACTGCAAGCGGTGCCGTCGAGAGAAGATGAAGCTCTTCCTCAAGGGTGCCAAGTGCGAGTCGCCCAAGTGCCCGTTCGAGAAGCGTCCCTACCCGCCCGGCCAGCACGGCCGTGGTCGGTCGAAGGACAGCGAGTACCTGCTGCAGCTCCGTGAGAAGCAGAAGGCCACCCGGATGTACGGCGTGTTGGAGAAGCAGTTCTCCAACTACTACAAGGAGGCGCAGCGGCAGTCCGGCAAGACCGGCGAGAACCTGCTGCAGATCCTGGAGACCCGTCTCGACAACGTGGTGTTCCGTGCTGGCTTCGCGAAGTCGCGCGACATGGCGCGTCAGCTGGTGACGCATGGTCACTTCGTGGTCAATGGCCACAAGGTGAACATCCCGTCCTACCGGGTGTCGCCCAACGACATCATCGAGGTCCGTCAGGGCTCGCGCGAGATCACCCCGTTCATCGTTGCGCACGCCGAGATCGGCGAGCGTACGGTGCCGGCGTGGCTCGAGGTCATCCCGTCGCAGATGCGGATCCTCGTTCACACGCTGCCGGTTCGCGCCGTCATCGACACCCAGGTCAACGAGCAGCTGATCGTCGAGCTGTACTCCAAGTAGTCCGGCCCAAGTGTCCCCACGGGGGACAGAATCGCGACGTCAAATAGAGGTCGTCGCGGGAAGGAAGTCAACGTGCTTATCAGTCAGCGTCCTGTGCTCACCGAGGAGCCGATCAGCGAGTTCCGCTCGCGTTTCGTGCTCGAGCCCCTCGAGCCCGGTTTCGGCTACACCCTGGGCAACTCGCTTCGCCGCACCCTGCTGTCGTCCATCCCGGGCGCAGCCGTCACGAGCATCCGTGTCGACGGAATCCTCCACGAGTTCACCACCGTTGCGGGGGTGAAGGAGGACGTCACCGAGCTGATCCTCAACATCAAGCAGCTCGTCATCTCCTCGGAGCACGACGAGCCCGTCGTCATGTACCTGCGCAAGCAGGGTCCGGGCACGGTCACGGCGGCAGACATCCAGCCGCCGGCGGGCGTCGAGGTGCACAACCCCGACCTGCATCTCGCGACCCTCAACGCGAAGGGCAAGCTCGAGATCGAGCTCGTCGTCGAGCGTGGCCGCGGTTACGTGTCCGCCGTGCTGAACAAGCAGGCAGGCCAGGAGATCGGCCGCATCCCGGTCGACTCCATCTACAGCCCGGTCCTCAAGGTGACCTACAAGGTCGAGGCCACTCGTGTCGAGCAGCGGACCGACTTCGACAAGCTCGTCATCGACGTCGAGACGAAGCAGTCGATGCGTCCGCGTGACGCGGTTGCGTCCGCAGGCAAGACCCTGGTCGAGCTCTTCGGCCTGGCGCGCGAACTGAACCTCGACGCCGAGGGCATCGACATCGGCCCGTCGCCGACCGATGCGTTCGTGGCCGAGCAGCTGTCGACCCCGATCGAGCAGCTCGACATGACGGTCCGCTCGTACAACTGCCTCAAGCGCGAGGGCATCCACACGGTTGGCGAGCTCATCACTCGCTCCGAGGCTGACCTCCTCGACATTCGCAACTTCGGTGCGAAGTCGATCGACGAGGTCAAGGTCAAGCTGACCAGCCTCGGCCTGGCGCTCAAGGACAGCCCTCCCGGGTTCGATCCCGGCGCTGCGGTGTACTTCACCGACGAGGACGACGACGACCTGGCATTTGCCGAGGACGAGCAGCTCTAGCCCGCATCGAACGACAGCATCACGCAACGTCTGAGGAGAAAGAATGCCTACGCCAACTAAGGGTCCCCGTCTCGGCGGTGGTCCGGCACACGAGCGGCTCATGCTGGCCAACCTGGCCACTGCGCTGTTCGAGCACGGGCGCATCACCACCACCGAGGCCAAGGCCAAGCGCCTTCGCCCGCTGGCGGAGCGCCTGATCACCTTCGCAAAGCGCGGTGACCTGCATGCCCGTCGCCGGGTGATGACGGTCGTGCGCGACAAGTCGGTGGTGCACACGCTGTTCACCGAGATCGGCCCGAACTACGCCGGCCGTCAGGGTGGCTACACGCGCATCACCAAGATCGGTCCGCGCAAGGGTGACAACGCACCCATGGCCGTCATCGAGCTGGTCGAGCCGATGCTCGAGCAGGTCGTGGCCGAGGCCACGGGTGCAACCAAGCGCGCAGCCAAGGAGAAGGCCGCTGCGGCCGCTCCCGTCGCTGTCGTCGAGACCGTGGTGGACGAGGTGATCGAGGATGCCGACGGCAACGTCGTGGCAGAGGAGATCATCGACGACGTCGAGGTCATCGATGCCGACGGCGACGTGATCGCCGAAGAGGTCGAGGTCGTCGAGATTGTTGCCGACGACGCCGAGGCTGAGCAGAAGGACGAGTCCTGACCGACTCCGCCCACGTCAATCAGCCCGTCCCCGGTATGCCGGGCGACGGGCTGATTCGTCTGCGCCTGGACATCGCCTATGACGGCCGCGACTTCGCCGGCTGGGCGAAGCAGACCGACCTGCGAACCGTTCAGGAGGAACTCGAACGGTCCTTAGGTCACCTGCTGGGGGCTGCCCTAACAGTCACATGCGCGGGGCGAACGGACGCGGGCGTGCATGCGCGGGGCCAGGTGGCGCATACGGATCTACCTGCCGACTTCGATGAGGCGACACTCGACGTACGACGGCTCAACCGGGCGCTGCCGGGTGATATCCGCCTGCTGGCGATCGGCCGGGCCCCGATGGGTTTCGATGCCCGCTGCTCGGCCCTGTGGCGCCGATATACGTGCCGCGTCTGCGACACCGTCATCGGACCTGACCCCCTCGAGAGACACATGACCCTGCGGTGGACGAGGGAACTCAAGCTCGACAACATGAACGAGGCCGCGCTCGCGCTCATGGGGGAGCATGACTTCGCGGCCTTCTGCAAGCATCGCGACTACGGCACCTCGATCCGTGAGCTGCAGATGCTCCACTGGCGGCGTCTGCCGGACGGCATCGCGCTCATGGAGATCAAGTCGGATGCCTTCTGCCACTCGATGGTTCGCAGCCTGGTCGGTGTGCTGCTTCCCGTCGGGGATGGTCGGCGGCCGGTCGAGTGGCCC
>JAPLBU010000450.1:4536-7091 GCA_026392575.1 Actinomycetota bacterium
GGCCGTGATCGTCATGCCGGCCCGCGGCCTTGTGCTGGAAGAGGTCGCCTACCCGGACGATGCGCTCATGCTCGAAAGGCAGTCGCATACGAGAGTCGTCCGTTCGCTCCCGGGCGACGACTGACATGGGTCACATCGACGTCCAGCACGTGACGTATGGACTTCCCGATGGGCGAGTGCTGCTCGACGATGTCTCCTTCCGCGTGCCCGATGGCGCGACGGCTGCACTCGTCGGTGCCAACGGTGCCGGCAAGACCACGCTGATGCGGATGATGGCGGGCGATATCAAGCCGCATGAGGGGGCCATCGTCTGCAGCGGTTCCGTGGCCGTGATGCGCCAGTTCATCGGTCAGATGTCGGAAGGCACGGTGCGCGACCTGCTCATGGGTGTGAGCCCCGACCCCTTGCAGCGCGCGGCGCACGAACTGGACGTTGCTGAGCTGGCCCTGATGGAGGATATGACGCCGAGGTGCTGTTCGACGTTGTCACCGTGGCAGCGATGGGGCAGCCGTTCGAGCGCATTCGCTGGCGGGCGGTCTCAACACTGTCGGGCGGGGAGCAGAAGCGACTCGTGCTGGAACTGCTGCTGCGTGGCAGTGCCGACATCCTGCTACTGGACGAGCCGGACAACTACCTCGATGTGCCGGGTAAGACCTGGCTCGAGGGGCAGCTTCGCGAGTCACCGAAGACGGTGCTGCTGATCAGCCACGATCGCGAACTGCTGAACCAGTGCGCCAGCCACGTGATCGCGGTGGAGTTGGGTGCTGTCGGCAATACCGTCTGGGTGCACGGCGGTGGGTTCGCAACCTTCCACGATGCACGAGCTGATCGGTTCTCGCGCCTTGAGGAACTGGGTCGCCGATGGGACGAGGAGCACGTCAAGCTCAAGGAGCTGGTGCTGTCATTGAAGGTCAAGGCCAAGTTCAACGATGGTCTGGCCTCGCGATACCAGGCGGCACAGACGCGGCTTCGCAAGTTCGAGGAGGCCGGTCCGCCGATCGCCGTGCCCCGTGAGCAGAGCGTGCGGATGCGGCTGACCGGTGGCCGCACGGCGAAGCGGGCCGTTGTCTGCGAGTCGCTCGAGCTGACGGGCCTGACGAAGCCATTCGACGGCGAGGTCTGGTTCGGCGAGCGACTCGCGGTCCTCGGTGCCAACGGATCAGGCAAGTCGCACCTGCTGCGGCTGCTGGCACTCGGTGGCAGCGACCCGGATATCGAGCATCAGCCCGTTGGCGAGGTCGAGATCCTGCCGGTTCGGCACTCCGGCTCGGCGCGGCTGGGTGCACGCGTACGCCCGGGGTGGTTCGCGCAGACGCATGTGCGTCCCGACCTGTCGGGTCGCACCCTGCTCGACATCCTGCATCGCGGCGACGAGCGTCGGACGGGCCTGCCCCGCGAGCAGGCAGCTCGTGTCCTCGACCGCTACGAACTCGCCGAGGCATCCGAGCAGGACTTCGACACCCTCTCCGGTGGTCAGCAGGCCCGCTTCCAGATCCTGCTGCTCGAGCTCAGTGGTGCCACCATGCTGCTGTTGGACGAGCCCACCGACAACCTCGATCTGGCGAGTGCCGAGGCCCTCGAAGTGGGCCTCAACCGGTTCGAGGGGACGGTCGTCGCCGTCACCCACGATCGTTGGTTCACGCGCGGCTTCGATCGCTTCTGGGTGTTCCGCGCCGACGGGACCGTCGAGGAGACACCCGAGCCGGTCTGGGAGGCCTGGTAGCCCGTCCACCTTGAGGTTGGCGGCGCATCGGTCGCCGAAAACCGCAACCAACCTCAAGATCGACGGAATGGCGGGGGTGGATTTGGAGGGGTACCCGCTGGCCGGTACTCTTGGGTGCTGCTGTGGCCCGGTGCTTCCCCCGGTCGTGGTCCCGCCCAGCCTAGGTTCCAGGGATGGTGCCTAGTACGACGTGCCAGTGATGGCACGTGCAGAGTCCAGTCCCGACGAGCGAAAGACAGGTGCCGCCCCGTGCGCACGTACAGCCCCAAGCCCGGAGATGCCGATCCCGTATGGCATGTCATCGACGCCAATGACGTCGTCCTCGGCCGCCTCGCCTCGCATGCCGCCACTCTGCTGCGCGGCAAGCACAAGCCGACCTTCGCTCCTCATATGGACATGGGCGACTTCGTCATCATCATCAACGCCGAGAAGGTCGCCCTGACCGGCGCCAAGAAGCAGCAGAAGATGGACTTCCGCCACTCCGGCTATCCGGGCGGCCTGCGGGCAACGTCCTACAGCGAGCTGCTGGAGTCCAATCCGCGTCGGGCCGTCGAGAAGGCGGTAAAGGGAATGCTCCCGCACAACAAGCTCGGTCGGCAGCAGATCAAGAAGCTCAAGGTCTACGCCGGCCCGGAGCACCCCCATGCGGCACAGATGCCGCAGCCGTTCCAGATCACCCAGATCGCCCAGTAGTCGTGCGACGCGGCGTTAACGAAAGGACCCGTGGCAGTGTCTGAGGCCACCATCGACGAGACCGAAATCGACGCCACCTCCGAGGAGGAGGGCGTGTCTGAGTACACGTCCGAGACCCCGAGCCGTGTGGTCGTCACCC
>JAPLBU010000450.1:7098-17553 GCA_026392575.1 Actinomycetota bacterium
GTGGTCGTCACCCGCGAGATCGTGACTGCCCCCGCGGCCGCCACGGGTCGCCGTAAGCAGGCCATCGCCCGCGTTCGCCTGGTGCCTGGCACCGGCAAGTGGACGGTCAACGGCCGCGACCTCGAGTCGTACTTCCCGAACAAGGTGCATCAGCAGGAAGTCAACGATCCCTTCACCGTGATCGGTGCTGAGGGTCTGTTCGACGTTATCGCTCGCATCCATGGCGGTGGCATCTCCGGCCAGGCCGGCGCGCTTCGCCTCGGCGTTGCGCGTGCGCTGAATGCGATCGATGAGGAAGGCAACCGCCCGACCCTCAAGAAGGCCGGCTTCCTGACTCGCGATCCGCGGGCCAAGGAGCGCAAGAAGTACGGCCTGAAGAAGGCTCGCAAGGCGCCTCAGTACAGCAAGCGGTAGTCCGTTGGGCAGGCTCTTCGGCACCGACGGAGTTCGGGGCCTGGCTAATCGCGACGTTACGGCCGAGCTCGCGCTCGATCTCGCGGTCGCGGCTGCCCATGTGCTTGGCGACACCGGCGCGTTCGAGGGTCATCGGCCGAAGGCTGTTGTCGGCCGTGACCCTCGTGCAAGTGGCGAGTTCCTCGAGGCGGCGGTCGTCGCCGGCCTTGCGAGTGCCGGAGTCGACGTCATCCTCGTGGGCGTGCTGCCGACACCCGGTGTCGCTTTCCTGACTGACGCGCTAGGCGCCGATCTGGGCGTCATGCTGTCCGCATCGCACAATCCGATGCCCGACAACGGCATCAAGTTCTTCTCGCGCGGCGGGCACAAACTCGACGACGTGATCGAGGATGCGATCGAGCAGCGGCTGCAGGAGCCGTGGGAGCGTCCGACGGGTGCCGCGGTCGGACGAGTCACCCACAACCCCACCGCGGCCCGGCTGTACGAGCATCATCTGCTGTCCACCGTTCCTCACCACCTCGATGGCCTGACGATCGTCATCGACTGCGCCAATGGCGCGGCCTCTGGCCTCGCAAGCGAGGTTTACACAGCGGCCGGAGCCACGGTCATTGCCATCCACTCCACCCCCGACGGGCTCAACATCAACGACGGGTGCGGCAGCACGCACATGGACGATCTCGTGGCGGCGGTACTGGCCAACAGTGCCGACGCGGGTATCGCGCACGACGGCGACGCCGACCGCTGCCTGGCAGTGGATGCGAATGGCGACCTCGTCGACGGCGATCACATCCTGGCGATCCTCGCCAATGCGATGAAAGCCTCGGGCGCGCTTGTCGGCAGCACCGTCGTCGCCACGGTCATGGCCAATCTGGGTTTCAAGAAGGCGATGGCGGTAGCCGAGATCACCGTCGTCGAGACGGGCGTCGGCGACCGTTACGTGCTCGAGGCGATGCGCGCCGGTGGATTCGTCCTCGGGGGTGAGCAGAGCGGTCACGTCGTCATGTCGAGCCATGCCACGACCGGCGACGGCGTGCTCACTGGGCTGCACCTGCTCTCCGAGATGGCCCGCACCGGTCGATCGCTGGCCGACCTTGCAGGTTCCGTGACCAAGCTCCCGCAGGTACTCGTCAACGTGCGGGGCGTCGATCGCACTGGTATCGACGGCTCCGCGGTTGTCCTTGCGGCTGTTGCACAGGCCGAGCAGGAGCTCGGCGACTCCGGCCGAGTGCTGCTTCGCCCGTCCGGTACCGAGCCGGTCATTCGCGTCATGGTGGAGGCGGTCTCCCAGGAGGAGGCGGCCCGGATCAGCTCGGCGCTGGCCGACGTCGTCACTGCTGAACTGAGTCTCGGCTAACGCGGTTCCATACCTTCTGCTGAATCGCAAGTGTCAGCCATCCCGCTAGCGCCATCCCCGCGATATTGATCACGAGGGTTAGGGTGCTGCCCCACACCTCCGACCAGATGCCGAACACCAGGGCGAGCGCGATGTTTCCGGATGCCGGGATGGTCGTGACGGAGATGAAGACTCCGACGAGGCCGCCGGATTTCGCGGATGTCAGGGCAAGGACGCCGGCAGCGCCAGCGATGATCGCGATGCTGAGCGACCAGATGTTGGGCGAGTAGATGAACGAGGTGCCGGGCCTGCTCGACGTGAGCAGGTCGTCGTACTCGACCACGCCGAACGCCCTACCGACGGCAGCGATCGCCGCAACGATGGTGATCGAGACCGCGAAGCCGAGGACCAGGGTCCGCAGCGCCTGGCGGAAGAGATTCCCGCGTTTGCGCACGAGGCCGATGGCAATCGCAGCGAGCAGCGTCGCCAGCACCATGAAGCTCAGGTAGGTCCAGGTGAGCGACGACTCGTCGTAGGCGCGCTCGACCACATCAGTCCAGACAACGGCATCAGCGCTCGCGCCGCGCGCCCGGTCCTCCGCTGCGAGTCCTCGCTGCGATATCCACGTTGGGACCGGGATCAGCTGGATCGTGCCCTGCTCCTGAACTCCGAGGGCCATCAGGTCATCGACCACGGGGTTGATCGCCTCGCGAGGCAGGTCCGCCTCGATGACATCGCCGACGGGAGAGAGGCTGGCACCGGAGTGGACAACGAGGGTGCTGGTGGCCGGATTGCCCCCGAGGAGGGCGGTCACCTGCGCAGAGAGGTCGGCCGGGCAGCAGACCCGCACGGTTATCACCCTGTCATTGTCTCCGATGGTCGGGTTGTCGGCATTCGACACGGCGCGTGGATGGCGGGGGAGGGTCGGCCGCGTACCCTGTTCCCCATGTGCGGAATCGTCGGCTATGTCGGTCAGAAGCAGGCGCTGGAGATCGTCGTGGCGGGTCTTCGCCGACTCGAGTACCGCGGATACGACTCGGCCGGGGTGGCGGTGATCAGCGACGGTGAGCTGATCGTCCGCAAGAAGGCCGGCAAGCTGGCCAACCTCGAGACCCTGCTCGGGTCCGACCCGATGCCCGACTCGACCACCGGTATCGGCCACACGCGGTGGGCGACGCATGGCGGGCCGACCGACAGCAATGCGCACCCGCATGTGAGCGAGAACGGCCAAGTGGCCGTCATTCACAACGGCATCATCGAGAACTTCTCCGAACTGCGTGACGAACTCACCTCAGCGGGAGTGACCCTGACCTCGGAGACGGATACCGAGGTCGTGGCGCACCTGCTGGCTGCAGCGCTGCCCGAGTCCGACGGCGACCTCGCTGAGGCGATGCGCCGGACCTGCCGACGCCTTGAGGGAGCCTTCACCCTGGTGGCTGTCGATCGTCGGAATCCGGACCTCGTCGTGGCGGCGCGGCGCAACTCGCCCCTTGTCGTCGGCGTCGGCGTTGGCGAGAACTTCCTGGCCTCCGACGTCGCGGCCTTTGTCGACCACACCCGCGATGCCCTCGAACTCGGCCAGGACCAGGTCGTGGCCATGACCGCCGCCAGTGTCGTCATCACTGACTTCGCGGGCGAGGTCGTGGAGGCCACGCCATTCCACGTCGACTGGGATACGGCAGCCGCCGAGAAGGGCGGCTACGACCTGTTCATGCTCAAGGAGATCGCGGAGCAGCCCAAGGCCGTTGCCGACTCGCTTCGGGGACGTATCAGCAAGGACCACCGGATCCAGCTCGACGAGACGCATCTCGACGAAGGCATCCTCCGGTCGATCAACAAGGTCGTCGTCATCGCGTGTGGTACTGCGGCATATGCGGGAATGGTCGCCAAGTACGCGATCGAGCACTGGACGCGGCTGCCGGTCGAGGTCGAACTGGCCAGCGAGTTCCGTTACCGCGATCCCATCGTTGGCCCCGACAGTCTCGTGATCGCGATATCCCAGTCGGGCGAGACGATGGACACCCTGATGGCATTGCGCCACGCGAAGTCTCAGGGGGCTCGCACGCTGGCGATCTGCAACACGGTCGGCTCGACGATCCCCCGCGAGTCCGACGCCGTGCTCTACACCTACGCGGGCCCGGAGATCGCGGTCGCCTCAACGAAGGCGTTCCTCACGCAGATCATCGCGGCCTATCTGGTGGGGCTGTATCTCGCACAGGTGCGCGGCACCATGTTCGAGGATGAGATTCGCGCCGTCCTCCAGGACCTCAACGACATGCCGAGCAAGGTCGACCTCGTGCTCGACACGACCGAGCCGGTGCGCGAACTGGCGCGCGAGCTCTCGGGATCCGCCTCGGTGCTGTTCCTGGGCCGGCACGTCGGCTACCCGGTAGCGCTCGAGGGCGCGCTCAAGCTCAAGGAACTCGCCTACATGCATGCTGAGGGGTTCGCCGCCGGCGAGCTCAAGCATGGGCCGATCGCGCTGATCGAGGAGGGCGTGCCCGTCGTCGTGATCGTGCCGTCACCGCGTGGCCGGGCCGTGCTGCACGACAAGATCGTGTCGAACATCCAGGAGGTGCGGGCACGAGGAGCGCTTGTGGTGGCCATTGCGGAGGAGGGCGACGAGATGATCGCGAACTACGCCGACCATGTCATCCGGATCCCCGCGGTACCGACCCTCATGCAGCCGCTCGTGGCTATCGTCCCGCTGCAGATCTTCGCCTGCGAGATGGCGCTCGCGAAGGGCCACGATGTGGACCAGCCGCGCAACCTCGCCAAGTCCGTCACAGTGGAGTAGGCCCTGTTCCCCGACCTGCCGACGTCAGTCGTGGGCATCGGCGTCGACATCGTCGACACCAACCGTTTCGCCGCGGTCATTGCTCGCAGCCCACGACTCGTGACTCGGGTATTCACCGCCCGTGAGATCGAACAGTGCGGTGGCGACCGACTGCGCACCGCATCACTCGCGGCTCGCTGGGCGGCCAAGGAGGCGGTGGCCAAGGTTCTGATCGACAATCGCGGGCTCGAGTGGCATCACTGCGAGGTGTGGAGCGGCGAGCACGGAGAGCCGCGGCTGGTGCTGACGGGAACGGTCGAGGCGGCTGCGCGAGCGCGGGGCATCGATGGCTGGTTGCTGTCCCTCAGTCATGATGGGGACATGGCTATCGCCTTCGCTGTGGCAACCGGGACGGGTGCATCCGGATGATCCCCCTTCATGGCGTCGCACAGGTGCTCGCCGCCGAAGCGGAGTCCGTCGAGTTACTCGATGGCGGCGTGCTCATGCAGCGGGCGGCGCACGGCCTCGCCCTGGCCTGCACCCGCCTGCTCACCGAGGTGCGTGGTGGCGTGGTTGGTGCTCGCGTCGTCGTCCTGGTCGGATCCGGGAACAATGGTGGCGATGCCCTCTGGGCAGGGTCGATGCTCGTTGCGCGCGGTTGCCGGGTGGATGCCCTGACCCTGTCGGATCGGATCCACGAGCAGGGGGCCGAGGCGCTGAGCCGATCCGGTGGGCGAATCCAGTCGTGGAAGACAGGCGACGAGCGGCTCGCGGCACTTCTCACGGATGCGGACCTGGTCGTCGATGGGATCGTCGGTATCGGTGGGGCGGGTGGACTGCGTCCTGATGCAGCGGCGCTCGCCGAAGAGGTACTCGGAGCCGAGGCCGTCGTCGTCGCCGTCGATGTCCCGAGTGGTATCGACGCCGATACCGGCATCGTGGCCGGTGCCGCTCTGCGAGCGGATGTCACCGTCACCTTCGGGGCAGTGAAGCCCGGCCTCGTCGTGGCACCGGGCAGTGCATTTGCCGGTGTTGTGCATCTCGTCGATATCGGTATCGGCTTCGCCACCCGGCCCGTCGCAGAGGTACTCGAAGACCTCGATGTTGCCGCCTGGGTTCTGGAGCCGGCGGAGGACACCTACAAGTACCGACGTGGCGTTGTCGGGGTTGCAGCGGGGTCGCGCGCGTATCCGGGCGCCGCACTTCTTGTGACTGCGGCAGCCCGACATGCGAACGTCGGGATGGTCCGCTACCTCGACCGAGCCGACGGCAATGCGTCGCATGTCATCGCGCACTTCCCCGATGTGGTCGTCGACGGCTCGCCCCCGGCGGGGCAGGAGCGGGTGGGAGCCTGGGCCTGCGGGTCCGGATTCCCCGGTGATCAGCTGGACGAGATAACGGTGTTGGCGGTGCTGGAGGCGGCCGTGCCGGTGGTTCTCGACGCGGGTGCGCTGACGGTGGTTGCCGAATCGGCTGGCGTGCAAGCCCGCATCGCTGAACGTGCGGCAGCGGGATTGACGACCGTCCTCACTCCGCACGATGGCGAGTTCGAGCGAATCCGCCCGGGTGCACTCGCCGCGGGCGCTGGCAGATTGGTGGAGGCCCAGCGGGCCGCTGCGGATCTGCAGGCCGTCGTCGTGCTGAAGGGTCCGGGCACGGTGATCGCGGCCCCGGATGGCACGGCGTACGTCGATACGGAGGGCACCTCGGACCTAGGCACGGCCGGATCGGGTGACGTTCTCACGGGCATCATTGGGGGACTGCTGGCCGGGGCGTGGGCAGCAGGCCGTCGCGACGCGGATTCGCTCGTCGAGGCGACGGCTGCAGCCGTGTGGCTGCATGGCGCCGCGGGGCGCACTGCGGCTGTGGACGCTCCCATCACTGCGACGGACGTGGCGGCTGCTGTGCCCGCTGCCGTCGCAGCGGCACGATTCGGGGCTCCGGCATGAGGCGTGCCGCCGCTGTCATCGACCTGGCCGCCGTCCGGGCGAACCTTCGTCAGATCCGTGCACTCGCCGGCAACGCGGCTGTCATGGCCGTTGTCAAAGCAGATGCCTATGGCCACGGGATGGGCCCGGTTGCCCGGGCGGCCCGGCGCGAGGGAGCGGAGTGGCTCGGCGTGGCATTGCCGTCCGAAGCACTCGCCCTGCGAGCAATGGGCGACGAGGGAAGGATCCTTGCGTGGCTGTGGTCACCGGGCGACCGGGACATTGCTGCGTGTGTCCGGGCTGGCATCGACTTGTCGGTGTCGAGTGGCTGGGCACTCGATGAGGTCATCGAGGCATCGCGCAGAGTCGGTATGCGAGCGCACGTGCAGGTCAAGGTCGATACCGGACTGTCACGCAACGGCGTCACGCTAGAGCAGCTTCCCAGTCTCCTCGATGCCGTCGCTCAGGCGATGATCGATGGTGACATTGACGTGGAGGCCGTGTGGTCCCACCTCGCTGATGGTGACACCCCCGGCAGTGAATCGGTGTCGCGCCAGGTTGAGCGCTATCTGACGGCACTCGAACTGGCCGAGGCGCGCGGCATCCGGCCCCGCCTGCGACACCTGAGCAACAGCGGAGGACTCTGGGCGCATCCGGATTGCCGGTTCGACCTGGTGCGAACGGGCATTGCGATGTACGGGCTGACTCCGGCACCGATCCTCGGCGATTCGCGTGATCTGGGGCTCACGCCGGCGATGTCGCTCGTCGCGCGGCTCGCCGGCATCAAGGGGGTCGAGGCCGGTAGCGCTGTCTCCTATGGCGGGACGTGGTCTGCTCCGAGGGAGACGGCCCTCGGGCTCGTGCCGATCGGATACGCCGACGGTCTGCCACGGGCGGCCGGGAATCTGCTTGACGTGGCCGTCGACGGCAGGCGCTACCCCATCGTCGGCCGGGTGGCGATGGACCAGTTCGTGATCGACCTTGGCGCGCATGAACTGCCGCATGTGGGCGACGATGTATATGTTTTCGGTGCCGGTCAGCACGGCGAGCGCACGGCCGACGAGTGGGCTGCTGCGCTCGACACGATCGGCTATGAGGTCGTCACCCGGATCGGCCCGCGTGTCCAGCGCGAATACGTCGAGGAGGGGTCATGAGCCCGGAGGTGACGCCCGCCGTCCGGCTGGCCGGTCGTGGGCTGCTTGCTGCAGGCGCATTGGCGGCAGGTGCGGCCTTGGGGGCGATCGCCGAGCGGTCCCTCCTGCGCGGTGGCGGGGTCAGCGGCTCGAGTGCCCAGACAGTCGACTTCGGCTCACTGCGCGGTGATGCGCGGGTCGTGGTCGCCGACGATGGCATCGAACTCCATGTCGAGGTCGATGAACCTGCCGACGAAGGGGTCGATGTATCGGACGCCCTCACCGTCATCTTCTGCCACGGCTACGCGCTCAACCTCGATTCCTGGCATTTCCAGCGACAGGCCTTCCGCGGTCGGGCGCGCCTGGTGTTCTACGACCAGCGAAGCCACGGCCGCTCCGCGCACGCCGACTTCGACTCGCATCAGGTCGATCAACTCTGCAGCGACCTCGGTTCCATGATTGATGCGATCGCGCCGACCGGTCCACTGATGCTCGTGGGGCACTCCATGGGTGGCATGACGATCATGGCCCTGGCCGCGCAGCGGCCCGAGTTGTTTCGTGAGCGGGTATTCGGTGTTGCGCTCATCGCAACGACAGCCGGAGGGCTTTCCGGCGGCATGCTCGGACTGCCGCCGGGCCTCGGCATGGTCTTCCATCGAATCGCCCCGTCGGTCGCGGCGGCACTCGCGCGCCGGAAGGGCTTTGTCGAGCGCAGCCGGTGGAGCAGCAGTGACCTGGGCCTGCTGGTGACGCGCCTGTATTCCTTCGGTTCCACGGCCACCGAGCAGTCGAGCCGGTTCGTGGCGAGCATGGTCTCGTCGACACCCATCGACGTCATCGCGGAGTTCCTGCCCGCCCTGCAGGAGCATGACAAGCGTGACGCGCTCGTGGTGTTCGAGGGTGTTGAACTGCTGGTCATCGTGGGCGAGACTGATCGACTCACGCCGAAGGAGCAGAGCGCCGAGATCGTCCGGCGCGTGCCGGGAGCCGAGTACGTCGTGATTCCTGACAGCGGACACATGCTGACTCTCGAGAAGCCTGACGAGGTCGATGCTCACCTGATCTCCCTGCTCGAGAGGGTGCAGCGCGACGTCGCGGCGGATTCCGCCAACGGTGCTGCGTGAGCCCGGTGGCCACCCGTCGCTTCAGTGTCGTGACGGCTGATGCGATGCGTGACCTGGGTGCGCTGGTGGGGCGGACCTGTCTGGCTTCTGATGTCATCGTTCTCACCGGCGACTTGGGTGCCGGCAAGACCACGTTTACCCAAGGCCTTGCTGTCGGTCTCGGCATTGATGAGGCGGTCACGAGCCCGACCTTCGTCATCGCGCGAGTGCATCCGAGTGCGGGCGCGGGCCCAGACCTCGTGCATGTCGACGCCTATCGGCTCGGGTCGGCTGTCGAGTTGGACGAGCTCGACCTCGAGGCAGACCTGAACCGCAGCGTTGTCGTCGTCGAGTGGGGCGGGGGACTTGTCGGCGGCCTTGCGGAGAGCCCCATCGACGTCAGCATCGTCCGGTCGGATGACGACGCCGACGAGATGCGGATCGTGACGGTGTCGGCGCGGGGAGAGCGGTGGGAGACCGCGCTCGCCGATGGGGAGCCGGTCGCGTGATCCTCGGCCTGGACACATCCAGTGCGCTGACCTCGATCGCCGTCGTCGACGGCACGCGGGTCGTCGTCGAGCGTCGGCACCTCGACGCTCGACGGCATGCGGAGGTGCTGGCACCGATGCTCGCCGAGGTGTGCGAGGCAGTCGACCCCAGTGCCATCACGGCGATCGCATGTGGTGTCGGTCCGGGGCCGTACACCGGGCTGCGCGTGGGGATTGCGACGGCGCTCGCGGTCGGGATGGCGTGGAAGATCCCGGTGCACGGCATCTGCTCGTTGGATGCGATCGCGGCGGCGGCGTACGCATCCGAGGATTCGGCGCTTGACGACGACGTCTTCGTGGCTGTCGATGCACGACGTTCCGAGGTCTACTGGGCTCACTTCATCACGGGTTGCACGCGGGTCGACGGTCCGCTCGTCAGCAAGCCGGGTGACATCGATGCGAGCTTGCGCGCGGGGGTATGGGTCGGTCATGGGGCGGCGATGCACGCCGATTCCTTCAGCCTTGTTCTGGCCGGCGATGACGCCGAGGATGCGTTGGGCTATCCGCAGGCGTCCTGGGTGGCCATGCGCGCAGGGGTCCTGCTCGCCTCGGGCGCAGAGGTCGAGCACCACGACCAGATGCCGCTGGATTCCCACGGCGATGACACCGGTGCGACGGCGCGAGCTCTTCGCGGTGCTGCCCTCCTGCCGGCGCGACCTCTCTACCTGCGTCGTCCCGACGCCGTCGCCGCGGGGATCGCGTCATGACCGTGGCCCTGTCTGCCATGCGGTGGTGGGACATCGAATCGGTGCACGGCCTCGAGGCTGCGCTATTCCCTGATCCGTGGTCGATCGAGCAGTTCTGGCAGGAGCTCGCCCAGCCCTCACGGCACTACGTCGTGGCACGTGACGGCGACGACATCGTGGGATATGCGGGCGCGTTCGTGATGCCGCCTGACTCGGACGTGCAGACGATCGGTGTGCGCTCAGACCATCAGGGGCGGGGCATCGCTGGACTGCTGCTCGAGGCCCTGCTGGCGAAGGCGCGCGAGGCCGGAGCAGTGCACATGCTGCTGGAGGTGCGCTCGGACAACGCGCCGGCGTTGGCCCTTTACGAGCGCTTCGGCTTCACTCGGATAAGTCAGCGACCGAGGTACTACGCCGACGGCGGCGACGCACTGATCCTGCGCACGACGATCGCCACGAGCGGCGGGCACCGACCATGAGCGCGCGTACGGGCCTGCCCGTTGTCCTCGGGATCGAGACATCGTGCGATGAAAC
>JAPLBU010000338.1:0-3612 GCA_026392575.1 Actinomycetota bacterium
TCCACTCGACGGACACGATGTCGGCAAGCGGCCCGAACACCAGCATGCCGATGGGCATCGCGAGCGCCAGGACGATTCCCTGCACGCCGAACACGCGTCCCTGCATTGCCGGTTCGACCTGCTCCTGGAAGAGGGTCGTGGCCGTCGTCGAGAAGAGAGCGACGGCGCCACCCAGAAGCAGCATGAACGCGAGATAGAGGGCGAACACCCCGGACCAGCCCAGGACACTGCCGGACATGCCGAGGGCAATCGACAGCAGTCCGAAGGCGTATGACGAGGCCATCAGCATGCGCATGCGGTCGCGCCAGCCGCCCCACGCGGCGATGAGGGCCCCGCCCACCAGCATTCCGACGCCGAACGCGAGTTCATTCACCGTCAGCTTCCACACCTCTTCGCCGAAGGTTCGGACGACCATGAGCGGGCTGAGGTAGCCGGGAGGTGCCATCAGGAAGAAGACGAGTGCGAAGTAGAGGAGGACGCGAAGGATGACCGCATGGTGCCGGACGTATGCGAATCCGGACCGCATGTCAGCGAGATAGCCGGCTGCGCGATCGGTTCGCACGATGGTTGCGACGGGGATGAGGGCGACCAGTCCGATGCCGATCGCGGCCGTGCCCACGTCGACCATCAGAACGGCCTGCAGCCCCAGCCAGGCGAACAGGGCCGCAGCAACGGCGGGGGCAAGGATGGTCATGGCCGACTGGATGCTCATGTTGATGCCGTTCACGCGCATCAGCCGGTCTGCGGGGACGATCTGGGGGAGCAGCGCTCCCACCGCGGGCATCTGGATGCCCGCACCCAGTGATCGAATCGCCAGCGTCAGGTAGACCGGCCAGAGTCCACTCAAGCCCTGCCAGAGCAGCAGGGCGAGTGCGAGCGTGGTCACGGCGATGGTGGCGTCGGCACCGATAAGCAGGAACTTCCGGTTGTATCGATCAGCCCACACCCCGCCGAAGACCGATGCGACTGCCTGAGGGAGGAAGCCGAAGGCGGTTGCGAGCGCCAGGACTGTTCCGGACTGAGTCTCGAGGGTCAGGTACCACAGGATCGCGTACTGCACGAGGGACGAACCGAACAGCGAGACCGTCTGTCCCCCGAGGAACAGGACGACGTGGCGCACCCAGTGCGGCGAGGCGGCGACGTCGTCGGCTTCGGCTGCGGAACTGGTGGGCACGGCTCCAGTCAAGCAGTTCCTGCTGGGCGTCCGTGCGCGCGTCGGTGGCCTGCGGCACGATGGACCCATGTCGTCGTCGCCAGACCCGGGTCCGAGCTCTACGGGTCCTGCGCGCGCACGATGGACCGAGCTCGTCGACCTGATCAACTCCGCGCGGGTCGCGTACTACGACCGTGACGACCCGACCATCGGCGATGACGAGTATGACCGCCTGTTCGCCGAACTGAGTGCGCTCGAGCGTGCGCACCCCGAACTCCAGAGCGGTGATTCGCCCACGGTCCTCGTCGGCGGTGAGGCATCTGGTGCCTTCGACAAGGTCGACCACCTGCAGCCCATGTTCTCGCTGGACAACGTCTTCAGCGCCGATGAACTCGTCGAGTGGCTGGACCGGCTCGTCAAGGATCTTGGGGCGGCTCCGTCGATCCTGTGCGAGCAGAAGTTCGACGGCCTGGCTGTCGACCTCATCTACACAGGGGGAGTCCTCACGCGACTCGCTACCCGAGGGGATGGCAAGCGTGGTGAGGATGTCACCTTCAACGCGCAGTTCATCCCATCAATCCCGAAGGAGCTGACGGGCGCCGCGATCCCCGATCTTCTGGAAGTTCGGGGAGAGCTGTACATCCCGGTGGCGGACTTCGACCGCATCAACTCCGAGAACCTAGACGCCGGCCTCAAGGCATTCAAGAATCCACGGAATACGGCGGCTGGCTCGGTGCGTCAGCGCATTGACCGGCGAAAGGACGAGATCCGCAAGGCGCGCGGGGAGACGACGGCACGCGGCCAGAGCCGGTTGGAACGGCTCGAGGCGGAGTGGACTCGCGCCGTCGCTCGCCTGGGCGTACTGCGGCTGACGGTTCATGGCATCGGGGTCTCGCAGGGTGTCACGGCCGATCGACAGAGTGCTGCCTATGACCTGCTCGCCTCGCTGGGGCTGCCGGTCGGGACGCATGTACGGGTCGTGGAGTCTGCCGCCGACGTAGTCGCATACGTGGCCGACGTCGAGAGGGATCGCTTCAGCCTCGACTACGAGATCGACGGCGCTGTCCTCAAGGTTGATGACTTCGGTCTTCAGCAGGCGCTCGGGGAGACAACTCACGCACCACGCTGGGCGATCGCCTACAAGTACGCGCCCACCGTCGTCACGACCCGATTGCTCGACATCCAGGTCAACGTCGGCCGCACGGGTCGAGTGACGCCGTTCGCGGTGATGGAGCCCGTGTACGTCGCTGGCTCCACCGTCGCAATGGCAACCCTGCACAATGCGTTCGAGGTGGAGCGCAAGGGCGTCCTCATCGGCGATCGGGTCTTCCTGCGCAAGGCGGGCGACGTCATTCCCGAAGTGCTCGGGCCGGTTTCTGAGGACCGTGACGGCTCCGAGCGGGCTTTCGTCATGCCCACCGCCTGTCCTGACTGTGGCGCGACTCTGCGCCCGGAGAAGGAGGGCGACAAGGACTTCCGTTGCCCCAATTCGCGATCATGTCCGGCGCAGTTGCGTGAGCGACTGGCGCACGTCGGAAGTCGTGCCGCCTTCGACATTGAGGGGCTCGGAGACAAGACGGCGCGTGCACTGCTGGACGCTGGCCTCGTCAGTGATGAAGGCGACCTGTTCCTGCTGACGGCGAGTGACCTCTTGCGCGGGGAGTACTTCCAGCGCAAGGCGAAGAAGGGCGAGGACGGACCGCAGCTGGCAGCGAATGCGGTGGCGCTGCTCGCAGGGCTTGATGCGGCCCGCTCGCAGCCGGTGGCCCGACTGCTCGTCGCGCTGTCGATCCGGCAGGTTGGCGGCCCTACCGCTGCGAATCTTGCGCGGAAGTTCGGCTCGGTCGATGCCATTGCGTCGGCCACCGCCGAGGAGCTTGCCGAGACGGAGGATGTCGGAGCGACAATCGCTGACACGGTGGTCGAGTGGTTCGCCGTCGACTGGCACCGCGAGATCGTCGAGAAGTGGCGGCGAGGCGGCGTCCGGATGGCCGACGAGGTCATCGATACCGGCCCCCAGCCACTGGCCGGCATCACCGTCGTCATCACCGGCTCCCTCGAGGGCTACACGCGCGACTCGGCCGCTCAGGCCGCCAGCGACCTGGGGGCCAAGGTCGCGTCGTCGGTGTCGAAGAAGACCGACCTCGTCGTGGCGGGCGAGAACGCCGGATCCAAGCTGGAGAAGGCGGTCATCCTCGGCGTTCCCGTTGTCGGCCTGCCGGGATTCGCTGCATTGCTTGCCGACGGACTCGACGCAGCGCTCACTCACCGACAGGAGACCTGATGACCGCCACCTACCGAATCCTGCACGCGGGCTACGTCGGCGACGAGACGCCGGCCGGCATGCACGTCGGATCGACCGTCACCTATGCGGAATCAGGCGGCACGCGCGTCATCGTCGATCCGGGCCTCGTCGCGAGCACCGGCCTCATCCTTGACCCGCTCAGTGAGTTGGGCGT
>JAPLBU010000338.1:3620-10248 GCA_026392575.1 Actinomycetota bacterium
GCGACCTGTGGCTCGACGAGGACGCCGAGGGTCGGGTGCTGGCCGATGGGATCCGCCTGATCCGCACACCGGGTCACACTGCCGAGGACATCTCCACGGTCATCGAGGCCGATGGCGGTCTGGTCATCTGCACACATGCCTGGTGGTTCGAGGGCGGACCCGACGAGGACCCGTACGCACCCGATGTGGAGGTCCTGGCTGCGGCCCGGGAGCGCATCCGGGCGCTGTCACCGGCGCTGGTCGTGCCGGGCCATGGGGCACCGTTCGCCCCTCAATAGGATTGCGGCCATGACCGCGATCACCCGGGCGGAGGTCGAGCATCTGGCTCGGCTGGCCCGCCTCCAGCTCAGTGCCGACGAGCTCGACCACTATGCGGGGCAGCTCGATGTGATCCTGCAGTCCGTGGCGCGCGTGGCCGAGGTGACGGCTGACGATATCCCGCCGACCTCGCACCCGATCCCTGTCGAGAACGTGTACCGCGAGGACGTGGCCCGGCCCGGGCTCGACCGCGCAGAGATCGCGGCGGGGGCTCCCGCCTGGCAGGACGACCGCTTCCGCGTCCCGCGCATCCTGGACGAGGAGTAGCCGTGGCAGTCATGGAAGGCGACCTGGTCCGTCAGGAGGCCGCAGTGCTCGCCCGCGCCATCGCCGAGGGCGAGGTGTCGGCGGAGGAGGTGACCCGCGCACACCTCGACCGGATCGAGGCCGTCGACGAGCGCGTACATGCATTCCTGCAGGTCACGGGTGATGCCGCGCTCGAAACCGCACGGGCCGTCGACCGCAAGCGGTCTGAGGGGGCACATCTTGGGCCACTCGCGGGTGTGCCGATCGCCGTCAAGGACGTGCTCACGATGCGTGGAGTTCCGACCACGTGCGGTTCGCGCGTACTCGAGGGCTGGCGTCCGCCGTACGACTCTGCCGTGGTCGAGAGGCTCCGAGCGGCCGACATGGTCATCCTCGGCAAGACCAACATGGACGAGTTCGCGATGGGGTCATCGACCGAGCACTCCGCATACGGCCCGACGCACAATCCCTGGGACCTCGATCGCATCCCCGGCGGCTCGGGTGGCGGCTCGGCTGCGGCCCTGGCCTCCTTCGAGGCGCCGCTGGCGATCGGCTCCGATACTGGCGGCTCCATCCGGCAGCCGGCCGCGGTCACGGGCACGGTGGGTGTCAAGCCGACCTATGGCGGCGTCTCGCGCTACGGCCTGATCGCGCTGGCCTCCTCGCTCGACCAGGCGGGACCGTGCGCCCGCACCGTTATGGACACCGCGCTGCTGCACGCGGCGATCGCCGGTCATGACGCGCGTGACTCGACCTCGATCAGTGCACCCGTGCCGGATGTGGTCGCGGCGGCTCAGCGCGGTGATGTCCGGGGCATGAAGATCGGCCTGGTCAAAGAACTTGGTGGCGATGGCTACCAGGCGGGCGTCTCACAGCGCTTCAACGAGGCGGTCGAGATCCTGACGTCGCTGGGCGCCGAGGTCGTCGAGGTGTCCTGTCCGAACTTCGAGTACGCCCTGGCGGCCTACTACCTGATCCTGCCCTCCGAGGCGTCCAGCAATCTGGCCCGCTTCGACGGCATGCGCTACGGCCTTCGCGTTGGCGATGACGGTCAGCACTCCGTCGAGGAGGTCATGGCTCTCACGCGCGAGGCCGGCTTCGGAGCCGAGGTCAAGCGCCGCATCATGATCGGCACGTACGCACTGTCGAGTGGCTACTACGACGCGTACTACGGCCAGGCACAGAAGGTGCGCACCTTGATCACGCGCGACTTCAACGCCGCTTTCGAGAAGGTCGATGTGCTCATCTCGCCGACCGCCCCGACAACGGCTTTCAAGATCGGCGACAAGGTCGATGACCCGATCGCCATGTACCTCAACGACATTGCGACGATCCCCGTCAACCTCGCCGGCAACACCGCCATGTCCCTGCCCGTCGGACTCGCCCCCGAGGATGGCCTCCCCGTGGGGCTGCAGATCATGGCCCCGCCCATGGCAGATGACCGGCTCTACCTCGTGGGCTCGGCCCTCGAGGAAGCGCTGGTCGACCGCTGGGGACACCTGCTGATCGAGGAGGCGCCCGCGCTATGAGCACTGCACACGACACCGTCGACTTCGCGGTTGCCCTCGCGATGTTCGAGCCCGTGCTCGGCATCGAGACCCATGTTGAGCTCGGCACCAACTCCAAGATGTTCTGCTCATGCCCAACAGCGTTCGGCGCGGATGCCAACACCCAGGTCTGCCCGGTGTGCCTCGGCCTGCCCGGCTCGATGCCCGTCGTCAACCGCACGGCCGTCGAGTCGACGATCCGGATGGGACTGGCCCTCAACTGCAGCATCGCGCCGTGGTGCCGGTTTGCTCGCAAGAACTACTTCTACCCCGACATGCCCAAGGACTACCAGATCAGCCAGTACGACGAGCCGCTGTGCTTCGACGGCTACCTCGATGTCACCGTCGAGACCGACGATGGTCCGCGCGTGTTCCGCGTGGAGATCGAGCGCGTCCACATGGAGGAGGACACCGGCAAGCTCACCCATGCCGGCGGCACCACCGGGCGTATCCATGGTGCTGACTACTCGCTCGTCGACTACAACCGCGCGGGCATTCCGCTCATCGAGATCGTCACCAGGACGATCGTGGGCACGGGCTCGCTGGCACCGCAGGTCGCGAAGGCCTACGTTGCTGAGCTTCGCAACCTCATGCGGGCACTCGGCGTCTCCGACGTCCGCATGGAGGAGGGATCGCTCCGATGCGATGTCAACGTCTCCCTGAACCTGCCAGGGGCCGAGCTCGGAACGCGCAGCGAGACCAAGAACGTGAACTCGCTGCGTTCGGTCGAGCGTGCCGTGCACTCGGAGATCGAGCGCCAGGCTGCCGTTCTCACCACGGGCGGTCGGGTCATCCAGGAGACCCGCCACTTCCACGAGGACACCGGACGCTCCACCTCCGGCCGATCCAAGGAGCAGGCCGAGGACTACCGCTACTTCCCTGAGCCTGATCTCGTGCCGGTAGCGCCTTCCGAGGAGTGGATCGAGGAACTCCGCGGCACCCTCCCGGAGCTCCCGGCGCTGAAGCGTGCGCGGCTGCAGGCGGCGTGGGGCATCGGCGAGCACGAGCTGCAGACCATCGTCAATGCCGGTGCCCTTGAGCTCGTCGAGGCAGCCATCGCCGACGGCGTCGACCCGGCCGCTGCCCGCAAGTGGTGGACGGGCGAGCTGGCGCGCATCGCGAATGATCGTGATCTGGAGCTCACGGACCTGCCTGTGACATCGGCGCAGATCCGTCGGGTCGAGGAGCTCGTTGCCGACGGCAGCCTCAACGACAAGCTGGCCCGGCAGGTGTTCGACGGCCTCATCGCCGGCGAGGGCGACGTCGATGCCGTGGTTGCCGGGCGCGGGCTCGCGGTCGTCAGCGACGACTCGTCGCTCCTGGCCGCGATCGACGAGGCCCTCGCCGCACAGCCTGATGTCGCAGAGAAGATCCGCGGCGGCAAGGTTCAGGCGGCCGGTGCGATCGTCGGTGCCGTCATGAAGACCACGCGAGGGCAGGCGGATGCCGCGAAGGTGCGCGCACTCCTGCTCGAGCGACTGGGCGTCAGCGAGTAGACGTGGTGCACGGCGCGATGCTGCCGGCGGAGATGCGTCCTGCCGCGCCGGCGATCCCGTTGGTCGACGACCTCGACAGGGTCGCCTTCTACGTGCCGCGGTACATGGGACCTGTCGACGACCTCGCGCTGATGGCGCGCATGCCGCATCTCAAGGTTGTGCAACTGCTGACAGCGGGATACGACAATGCGCTGCCCTTCGTCCGCAAGGGGGTCACGCTCTGCAATGCGGGTGGAGTCCACGATGCGAGCACGGCCGAGCTCGCTGTCGGACTGATCCTCGCCTCGCTGCGTGGTCTGGACTCGTTCGCACGGGCGATGCCCACGGGTGCGTGGCTCTACGGCCGACGCGAATCGCTGGCGGACAGACGCGTGCTCATCGTGGGCGCTGGCGGAGTCGGGCAGGCCATCCGCCGCCGGCTGGAGCCGTTCGAGACCGAGATTGTGATGGTTGGCCGCTCGGCGCGCACCGGTGTCCACGCCTCCTCCGACCTGCCGCACCTGCTGCCGGTGGCCGATGTGGTGGTGCTCGCGGTGCCGCTCTCGGCGGAGACCCGGCAGCTGGTCGACGAGGCATTCCTCGCCCGGATGCGTGACCACGCCCTGCTCGTGAACGTGGCCCGCGGCCCCGTCGTCGATACGGACGCCCTTGTCGCGCATGTCGCGGCCGGCCGGATCCGGGCGGCACTCGACGTCACCGACCCGGAACCGCTGCCGCCAGACCATCCGCTGTGGACCCTGCCAGGCGTCCTCATCAGCCCCCACGTAGGCGGGAACACGTCCGCCTTCCTGCCTCGGGCCAGGGCCCTGGTGGAGGGGCAACTGCGCCGTTTCGCGGCAGGGGAGCCGCTCGCGTCAGTAGTCTCCCGCTAGACCAAGGGAGATCCCATTAAGCGAGCCATCGCCGCCACTGCCAGCCTTCTCGCCCTCGTCTCCATGATTGTCGTTGCCCCTGCCGCGCAGGCGGCGAGCACGACGGACATCACCTTCAAGGTCACCGGCTGCAACGGCTGCGTCATCACTCCCGTCTGGGCCCTCGAGGGGCAGGGCGTCGTCACGTTCGCGAGCGCCACGGTCGTGGACGGAAGTGCGATGGCCACCGTCCCCGTCGCGTCCACGCAGGGGATGTCCTTCAATATCACCGCGCCGTGGAAGGTCGACATCGACGCCGAGCCGGTGATCGTCACCCAGTACCAGGGTCGCGCCGAGGGGAGCCGGGTGACGATGAGCCAGGCGATGGCGTCGGCCCAGGCGACCGCATGCTGGTCGGGCACGACAGCCGCATCCGTGACCCTCCGCGTCATCGTTCGCCGCGTCCAGCTCCCGGGCATGATGACGGGCAGCACGGTGAAGGTGCCGCTGGCGTGGATGAGCCCGACCGTCGGGACCACCGGTGGGTTCGACAAGGCCCAGAAGGGCGTCATCGCGCAGCAGGAGGCGTGGTACTGCCCGGCGGGGTGAGTCAATAGGCTTCGGCCCATGACCGACATGAAGCCGCGCAGTGGCGTTGTTACCGATGGCCTCGAGCGGGCAGCCGCCCGCGGGATGCTCCGCGCCGTAGGAATGTCCGACGAGGACTTCCCCAAGCCGCAGATCGGCGTGGCGTCCAGCTGGAACGAGATCACCCCCTACTCTTTTATTAATTTATTGGTGATGGCTTTACCGATGCCTTTTACCGCTCCACGAGGGCATGCACTTCTCGCTGGTGTCGCGCGAGATCATCGCCGACTCCGTCGAGGCCGTCATGCAGGCGGAGCGGCTCGACGGCATGGTCACCTTCGCCGGCTGCGACAAGTCGCTCCCGGGCATGCTCATGGCCTCGGCGCGCATCGATGTGGCATCGGTCTTCGTCTACGCCGGCTCGATCCTGCCCGGCCACGTGAAGCTCTCGGACGGGTCCGAGCGCGATGTCACGATCATCGACGCGTTCGAGGCTGTCGGCGCCTGTGCGCGCGGACTCATGTCGCGCGAGGACGTCGACCTGATCGAGCGGGCGATCTGCCCGGGTGAAGGTGCCTGCGGCGGTATGTACACGGCCAACACGATGGCCAGCGCGGCGGAAGCCATGGGCATGTCGCTTCCTGGCTCGGCTGCCCCGCCGGCGGTCGACCGTCGCCGCGATGGGTTCGCCCGTCGCTCCGGCGAGGCCGTCGTCGAGCTCATCCGTCAGGGCATCACAACCCGCGACATCATCACCAAGCGCTCCCTCGAGAATGCCATCGCGGTCGTCATGGCCTTCGGTGGATCCACCAATGCGGTCCTGCACCTGCTGGCCCTTGCCCACGAGGCGGATGTCGAGCTCGAGATGGAGGACTTCCATCGCATCGGTGCCAAGGTTCCGCTGCTCGCCGACGTGAAGCCCTTCGGCCGGTACGTGATGAGCGATGTCGACCGTGTCGGCGGCGTGCCCGTCGTCATGCGCGCGCTGCTCGATGCGGGCCTCCTGCACGGCGACTGCCTCACGGTCACGGGCAAGACGATCGCCGAGAACCTCGCTGACATCAACCCACCGGATCCCGACGGCGAGATCCTGCACGCATCGCGCTCAGCACTCGCGGCCACGGGCGGCATCACGATCCTGTCCGGGTCGCTGTGCCCCGAGGGCGCGGTCGTCAAGAACGCCGGCGTGCCGGTCGATGTCTTCGAGGGCGAGGCTCGTGTCTTCGAGCGCGAGCAGTCAGCGATGGCGGCACTCGAGGACGGCACCATCCAGAAGGGCGACGTCATCGTCATCCGCTACGAGGGCCCCAAGGGCGGTCCGGGCATGCGCGAGATGCTGATGATCACCGGGGCCATCAAGGGGGCCGGGCTCGGTAAGGAGGTGCTGCTCATCACCGACGGGCGATTCTCCGGCGGAACGACCGGTCTGTGCGTGGGCCACGTCTGCCCGGAGGCCGTTGACGGTGGGCCGATCGGGCTGATCGTGGACGGTGACAGGGTGCGGATAGACATCGGCGCCCGCACCCTAGACCTTCTCGTCGACGAGGCTGAACTTGCCGAGCGACGGGCAAACTTCACCCCC
>JAPLBU010000242.1 GCA_026392575.1 Actinomycetota bacterium
GGCCTCGCAGAGGTCCTCCACCTCGAGCAGCTCGTAGCGGTTCTGGCCATTGCCGATGACGGGGATGCGGCAGCCGCTTTCGACCCAATCGTAGAGGATCTGGAAGACGCCGAGGCGGCCGGTGCCGATGAATGTCCTGGGGCGGATGACGCAGACGCACAGCCCCTGGTCGCGCAGCTCCTGGCAGATGCCCTCGGCCTGCATCGCCGCGAGGAATTGGGCGCTGCGATGACCGAGCTCGGGGTGACCGACTGGCGACTGTTGGGCGGGCCCGGGCGGTTCCGGGACTCCGGGATGATCGGCACGCCTCCCAATGACCGGCCGGACTGCTTCTGGCGTTCGGATCTGCTCGCGGCGGCGACCGAACTCGTGGCCGTGATTCGTGAGGTCCGCCCGCAGGTGGTCGTCACCTACGACGACTTCGGCGGCTATGGGCACCCCGATCACATTCAGGCCCATCGGGTCACGCATTACGCGATCGCCCTGGCGGCAGGGGCCACGTTCCGCGCTGACCTCGGTCCGGCGTGGGAGGTCGCCAAGGTCTACTGGACGGCCTTCCCGCGCAGCATCATCCGTGCCGGCATCGAGGCGATGCGGGCGCAGGGAGTCGATGACGAGTTCGCGTCCATGGATCCTGACGATCTGCCGTTCGCGTGCGATGACGCCCTCGTGACGACGGCAATCGACGGGCAGCAGTTCCTGCCCGCGAAGATGGCCGCCCTGCGGGCGCATGGGACGCAGGTCAGCGTCGACGGCGGCTTCTTCGCCCTCGCTGACAATGTCGGCGCGGAGGCGTTCGGCATCGAGTACTTCCGGCTCGCGGGTGGAGCGGCCGCTCCCGCGCAGGCCGAGGACCGGGAGACCGACCTCTTCGCCGGTCTGGAGTGATGTCCCGGGCCCTCGGGCTGCTCCTTGCCCTCGCCGTCGGTCTCGCCATTGGACTAGCGGGGGCGTTCGTCCAGGCGCAACGCCTTTTGGTCGACACCACGTGGGGGGTCGTCCCGATCCCGTGGGGGGTCCTGCTGGTCTGGATCGCCCTGGTGGCCGCCATTCGGGGCGGGACCTGGGGTCTGGGGACTCGGTGGGCCGGTTGGACGGTGTTCATCGGCTGGCTGGTGTCGACGATCGCGCTGTCGGCGGATAGCCCGTCCGGTGATGTGGCCCTGTCCGGAGGTGGGCGCCAACTGACGTACCTGCTCGCAGGCGTGGTCATCGCATCCGCCGCTGCGAGCCTGCCGCTGCCGCGATCCGGCGCTCGTCGTCGGAACCCGTGACGGGCGCTCGTCGTCGGATTGCCGTATGCATGCGTACGATCCACATAACGGAGAAGCAGCGGTCGAGACGGGAACGGGTGTGTCCATCTGCATGAAGGCGTCACCGGCATGACGCCCACGCGGAAGCGAGTCCTCTTCGGCCTCGTCGGAGTCGTCGTTCTGATGGCCCTTGTGTACATCGGACTTGTCGTCACGTCCGGGAGCAGCGCGCACGCGGGCACAACCGTTGAAGGTGTGAATATCGGCGGTATGTCCGAGGTCGAGGCGGCAGCAGCCGTCGAGGATGCGCTGGGCCCAGCGGCCGCCAAACGTCTCAAGGTCCGCGCCCTGGACCAGACATTCGGGCTGCGCCCGGCGGCGGCCGGCCTGTCCTTGGACGCGGCGGCCTCCGTTGCACCCGCCTTCGGCCACACCTGGAACCCCGTCACTCTGCTCGGGAACCTGATCGGTACGAACGATCTGCCGGCCGTCGTGGCCGTGGACGGACCGCTGCTCATGGCACAGGTCGGGATCATGGCCGATGCCGTGGATGTCCCGCCCACCGAGCCGACCCTGGTCGTCGAGGCCGGGGAGCCCGTGCTGACCCCCGGGGTGCCGGGTCGGGAACTTGATCGGGACGCCACTGCTTCCGCCATGGTCGACGCTGTCCTCAAGCCGCGGGCACCCGTGGAGGCGGTCGTCAGTGAGGCGCAGCCGATTGTCACGGATGCAGCGGCGCAGGATGCCATCACCGTGGCCGCCTCAGCGGCAGCCAGTCCCGTCACCGTGACGGCCGACACGATCACCGCGGTGATTCCCGCCGAGGCGGTCGGCCGGGCCCTGAGCTTCACGCAGGACGGAACTGCCCTTGTCCCGCAGTTGGACGGTGCTGTCCTGCACAAGTCGATCGCCAAGGAACTGCGGCCGATCGAGGTGACGGGTCGTGACGCCACCTTCAAGATCAAGAACGGGAACGTCAAGGTCGTGAAGTCGAAGGTCGGCCGCGGGGTATCCGACGACGAACTGGCCTCAGCAGTTGCCGGCGTCATCGGGCGGCCCGCAGCCGAGCGCGCGGTCAACGTCACCGTCGGCACACGTGAGCCGGACCTGACCACCGATGAAGCGAAGGCTCTCGGGATCACCGAGCAGCTTTCGAGTTTCACCCAGTACTTCCCCTACGCCGCGTACCGGGTACAGAACATCGGCGAGGCCGCCCGACGTGTCAACGGCACGGTGCTGCTGCCTGGCGAGACCTTCTCCATGAACGACACGATCAAGGAGCGCACGGAGAAGAACGGCTACACCATTGGTTTCGTCGTGGGTGAAGGCGGCGTGTTTGCGGAGGCGCTGGGCGGAGGTGTGTCGACGGCGACCACAGCGGTCTGGACGGCGGCCTTCTACGCGGGCATGGAGCGGGTCGAGACCGTTGCGCACTCGATCTACATCTCACGCTACAAGCCGGGGCTCGAGGCGACGGTGGCATGGGGGATGTTCGACATGAAGTTCCGCAATGACACTCCCAATGCCGTCTTCATCACGTCGGGTATCACCAACGGCTCGATCACCGTCTCCTTCTGGGGGACGAAGGAGTACAGCGATATTCAGGCCGAGTACGGCGAGCGCCGTGACATCGTCCCGTTCACCACCATCTATGACGAGTCCGATACCTGTCTGGGACAGGGTGGCGTCGACGGCTTCGCGATCACCGTCGATCGCGTCTTCTATAAGGAGGGCGCCGAGGTTTCGCGCGAGCCGATCACCACGCGCTATAAGCCGGCACCCGAAGTCATCTGTCACAAGAAGCCCGACAAGAAGCCGGGCAAGAAGGGGGCCGCAGGTGACAACGGTTCGTCGGCCTCGCCAAGCGCGCAACCGGATCCGACGGCATCCGATGCCCCGTCGGGTGATGGTGACACGTTCTCGAACGGCTGAGTCAGCCTCGCTGAACCTGCTGGCCATCGGGTGTATCGGTCACAGTGAAGCCCTTGCTCGCGAGCTCGTCACGTATGCGGTCGCTGCCGGCCCAGTCCTTGGCCGCGCGTGCATCCGCGCGCAACTGGAGCAGTTCGGAAATGTCAGGCGGGGTCGGCTCAACCTGGATCGGTGCCTGCCCGACGGTCCGTGCGAGATCAAGGCCGAGCACTCGATCGATGTAGGCGAAGGTCTCGAACTTGGCTCCGTCGCTGATCTCGGCGGACTTCTCGAGCTCGCGCAGCATCATGATCACGCGTGGCGTATCGAGGTCGTCGTTTAGGGACTGGACCATCGTCGCGACGATGTCGGTGGAGTCGGCGGCGTCGAGGGCATCCCAGGTCAGGTTCATCTGCTGCCGATAGCGGTTCTGCAGGAGTGCCAGTCGCAATGCCAGCGGGTCGAGACCGCGCTCGACCACATCGGATACGAGGACCACGTTGCCTGCGGACTTGCTCATCTTGCGGCCCTCGAAGAGCAGATGCTCCCCGTGGACCCAGTGCCGGACAACGTCTGTGCCGGTGGCGCTGTTGCTCTGCGCCCGCTCGTCCTCATGATGGGGGAACCGCAGGTCGATGCCGCCGGTGTGCACGTCGATCGAGTCACCCAGAAGCGCGAGGCTCATGGCCGAGCACTCGGTATGCCAGCCGGGGAAGCCGATCCCCCACGGGGTGTCCCAGACCAGTTGCGTACGGGTGTCCTGGGCCTTCTTCCACAGCGCCCAGTCGGCATGGAAGCGCTTTGCGGGGTCGACCTCGCCCTCGAACCGATGGCCGGGGCGAAGGGCGTCCAGGCGGTTGCCGCTGAGCTCGCCGTAGCCGGGGAAGCTGCGGGC
>JAPLBU010000157.1:0-1609 GCA_026392575.1 Actinomycetota bacterium
GCGTGGCTGATCGCGCGAGCGAGCTCACTCTCCTCGTCGGATAGCAGCCAGCCGATCTGCCGACCGATATCCATCGCTCGGATCGTGGCGATGTTGTCGCAGGAGATGACGCTGCCGATGTCGAGTCCGTTGCGGACACCAACGGAAACCTCGGTCGGTAGGCCTTTGCTCCGCGACGTGATGGGTGCGATCGAGACGCGCGACATGACACCGCGCACGCCTTCGCGGGTCAGGATGACGACTGGTCGCGGCTTGTCGAGGTGGGCGATGTGGATGGGGCGCACGCGTCGTCAGTCCAGCGGTTCGGTCGTGCGATGCGCGAACTCGTGCATGCCGTCGAGGTCGTCGTAGGAGGCTCCGCTCGCAGTGAGGATCTCGACTTCGCTCGCCCACGACCGACGCCTGAGTTCATGACGTAGGGCGGCCTCGACGATCGATGCCCGGCTGGGTTCCTGTCCTGTGCTGACGATGGTGTCGAGCTGGGCCACGAGGTCGTCGGGCAGTCGGACCGCTATCTGGGTGGACATGCGACGAGCATACCAAGGTGGGATGCGTAATGCATCCCACCTGCTATCGGCCCCGCTGTTCCAGCAGCAGGTCGCGGATCTCCGCGAGCAGCTTCACATCGGGAGGCGTGGTGTCGACGGCCGCGGCACCCATCCGTGTGCGGACCTTGTTCATCGGCAGCACGAAGACGAAGTAGATGACCGCCATGGTGATGACGAACACGACGACGGCGTTGATCATGAGTGTGAAGTCGATGACCTGGCCGTTGATCTCGATCGTTCCCGCGCTGATGCCGCCGCCGAGGAAGATCCCCACGATCGGCATGATCAGCGCCTTCGAGAAGGCATCGATCAGCGCTGCGAACGCCGCACCGACGACGACGGCAACAGCAAGGTCAATGACATTGCCTCGCATGGCGAAATCCTTGAAGCCCTTCAGCATGGTTCCTCCGAGGTGTGGGTGATGGGCGCGCGTTAGGCCCGGCAGGGTTGGAATCTACTTCTGCTGTGCGTTTCGTGGGGTGCGTTGCGCTAGGGGGCTTCACGACGGAAGACCGGCATGTGATCGAGCACTCCGTCGCAGAGGCTCACGATGTCTGCGGCCTTGGCGGTGTCGTCCAACACATCGTGGGCCGTGATGGCGGGCTCGTGACGGGCTGGGTATTCCGCATGACCGCGACGCGTGCGCATGCGTGCGAAGGGTCGAATGCGCAGACCCATGGGCGGATCGAGTTGTGCCAACACGGCCTCGTAGAGCGCTACGTGGTGCCCCCGTCTGCTCGTGACGCGCAGGCCCTGGTTCTCCAGCAGGGCTGCCATCGCCTTGCGTGCCGCGTCGTATGCCAACGCGTAGCCGCCGGTGGGATCAGTGTCTGCGATCGCGAGTGCGCTCTGTACATGGGCGCGGGCTTGCGAGACGAGGAGGTTCGCTTGTTCGCGGCTTGGCGGCACCTGGTCGAGCCGGCCATCGGCCAGCATTGCCTCAATGTCGGCGCGCCCTTGATCCCAGGGACGTGTCACATGCGGTCTCCCGTCAAGCGCAGTTCCACGAGCGGCCGGGAGCGGACAGACTCAAGGAACGGGTCGTCTACGGGTCGAGCCCA
>JAPLBU010000157.1:1622-14912 GCA_026392575.1 Actinomycetota bacterium
CTACGGGTCGAGCCCATACCTCTGGGCGAACGTGGCGAACCTGCACTTCCCGACGAAGCCGTCGTGCGCTGGGCTCAACGGCCGCCTGGACAGCGTCGGGATCGGCGGTACCGACGATCAGCAGATCGACATCGGCCGGCGGGTGTCCTGGCCGACCCTGATAGCGAGCCGCCCACGACCCGTAGATGAAGGCAGACTCGATGCCAGGGATCGCCGAGAGCGCGTCGGTCAGCAGGGGCAGTGGACCGTAGGTAACAGCCAAGAGATCGGTCAAGGGTCGGGCGAGCAGGCTGTCGGTCTCCGCGCTCAGCATCCGGTTGTTTCCGATCCGCTGTTCGCGCAGGAGTCCTGCACTGACCAGTCGGTTTGCTTCGGCGGGGACCGCTCGGACGCTGGCTCTGATGCGGCGAGCCNNNTGTCGGTGAGGCTGTACGAGCGTTCTGGCTCAAGGAAGAGGACCGCCAGCATGTCGCCCTGCACTCGCGAGCGGAGCAAGGGCAGGAGGGCCGTTCCGGTACTTTCCATAACAAGTAATCTATCTTACCTAATATGTAAGTCATGGGCTCTGCGTGCCGGTTCGGCCGTGAATCGTCACGGTGACGCCGCCGTCGGCCGACGCAGCGCTCAGGGCCAGGGCGCGGGACTCCGGGGCGGCCACCAGTAGCACGGCGGATGACGAGGCGGAGAAGGTGGCTCCGGCGGCCGGCAGCTGAATGATCCGCACCCTCGGGGCCACGACGGTGGCCTGGCCGTCGGGGAAGCCCACGATGTCGACGATGTCCCCTTCGGAGAGGACGCCAGCGATGGCCCCGCTGGTCAGCAGGACGGGGACGATCACTTCGCCCGCGCGCAATCCCGGCCCGTCGTTCGAGCTGGGGCTGCTGGCTGCAGGTCCGGAGGCACCCCGGAGAGTCGTGGCTCGCGGGTCACGCCGAGTCCGCACCGCGGGCTGATCGGGCTGGGCAGGCATGGCCCGACGGTAGGTGAATGCGGGCCAGCGGTCGAACGGTTGTCCACAGGCTAGGAGGCGCTGGCACCTGAGGAACTGGATGAGCTGCTGGACGAGCCCGACGTCGAGCCCGACGTCGAGCCGGACGAGCCGGAGGAGCCCGAAGAGGTGCTCGGTGCGGACGGGCTAGCCGTCGAGCTACTGGAGGAGGTGCCGGACGAGTCCTTGGAGGACGTCGTGGACGAGGTCGATGGCTTCGACTTAGCGTCGCGCGAGTCGGTGCGGTAGAAGCCGGAGCCCTTGAAGTGGATGCCGACGCCGGTGAAGACCTTGCGCAGAGTCGACTGGCCGCAGTCCGGGCAGACCGTCAGGCTGGGGTCGGTCATCTTCTGCTGAACCTCGTGTGTGACATCGCAGGTTGAGCAGGCGTACTCGTAGGTGGGCACCGGTCCTCCGTCGACTCGTCGGCAGGGAGTTGGCACTCACCATCACCGAGTGCTAAGTGTGCCTCGCCGGGCCTGCTTCGCGCAATCCGGCCCGACCCGTACCGTTCGTCGGTGTGATCCGACTCGCCGTCATCGCCCTCGGGGGCGTCCTGGGCTCTCTGGCCCGGTTCGCCGTCTCGGTGGCCCTTGGCCTGGAGCAATGGGACACCACCCGGCTGCCGTGGGCGACCCTGGCGGTCAACCTGATCGGCTGCCTGGCAATCGGAATCGTGGCCGCCTCGGCTGCGGTGGCGGCGGGGCCGACGTGGCTGCGCCCCTTCCTCATCACCGGCTTCCTGGGTGGGTTCACCACCTTCTCCGCGCTGGCCCTCGAGACCGGCCTGCTCCTCGACGACGGCCAGCTGCTCGTGGCGGCGGGGTACATGGCCATCACGATGGTGTTCGGTCTTGCTGCCGTGCGCCTCGGCGCCGTGCTGGTCGCGAGGAACGCATGATCACGCTGACCACCTGGATCGCCGTCGCTGTCGGCGCTGCCGTGGGTGCACCACTGCGCTTCATCGTCGACCGCGGTGTCACCGAGGGAGTCGCGAGCGCACGCGATGCGCGACAGTTCCCGTGGGGGCTGCTCGTCGTGAACGGGCTCGGCTCGGCGATCGCCGGTGTCGTGCTCGCCACGACGACGGGCGATCTGCGCTACCTCCTGCTTGTCGGCTTCTGCGGAGCCTTCACGACGTTCTCCGGGTTCGGCTGGGAGGCCGACCGGCTGTGGTCCACGGCGCGTGATGCCTTCTGGCTGGCGGTCATCGTGATGCCGGTCGTCTGCGTCGCCCTGTTCCTCGGCGCGTGGAAATTGGCCGTCCTTGTTGTCGGCTGACTTCTGGCGTGGCGGAATGGAACGCTCTTGTACTGCCGCCCAAGACTCGACTGGTTCAGAACGGTGGCGGGCTGGCGCCTGAAGGGTTGACCGCGACCAGCTGCCCGACCCGTTCGGCTGCCAGTGAGCGCGGGGTCGGCACGATGAGCGATTCCGGGTCCACCAGATAGGTGCGCCCCAGTGGCGAGATCCAGTGGGTGCGCCCGGAGTCCGGGTCCCGAGCGACCCGCCACCCTCGGTGCGTCTTGAGTTGGTGGTGCCGGGTGCACAGTGCTTGCAGGTTCGCCGCATCCGTGCGGCCGCCGTCATCCCACGGGTCGATGTGGTCGACCTGGCAGGCGGTGGCGCGTCGCCGGCAGCCGGGGAACCGGCAGGTGCGGTCGCGGGCGCTGATCCACCGTCGCAGCGGCTCGGACACCTCGTAGCGGGACCGGCCGAGGTCGATGGCGGTGCCGGTCCGCGGGTCGATCGTCAGCCGTCGAAGCTGCGTCCGCACGGTGGGGTCGTCGACGAGCGC
Organism: Actinomycetota bacterium; assembly: GCA_026392575.1. GTDB lineage: Bacteria > Actinomycetota > Actinomycetes > S36-B12 > S36-B12 > UBA10649. The sequence goes on from JAPLBU010000157.1 coordinate 4,409, forward strand.
CTGGACCGACTCCCACCCCACAAGGGTGCCATCGGGTAGGGCTGCCGAACTCGCGCCAGTGTGGTGGTCCGGTGCGGATGCGGTCCCGTCGCTGCCGCGGTCGCTGTCGCCGAAGAGTGCGGCCAACGGCACGAGGACGTCGATCTGCGCGGTGACCTGCACCTGCCCGAGGACGATTGCGGCGAACGCCTCGGCTCTGCGCTCCCCGGCTGTGGCAGCGCAGTCGCCCGCGACCGCAGGGTCATGGGCGGCGGTGTCGATGGCCGCGCGGATGGCATGCGCGGTGAGTGCATCGAGTCGTGCAACCAGCGTGGCGAGGCCGTCCTCGTCCGGGGACACCCACACGTCGCGGGTGCAGCGGGCCTGCTCGCGACGGCGCTGCTCGCCGGCCACGTCGATCGCGGCGATCACCCGCCGGGTGAGGGCCTTGGTCTGAGCGAGGAGTGCCGCCGGCAGCACACGGTCCTGAAGTTCGGCGCACATCCGGGTGAACCGGGTGCGCTCGACTGCCTGGGCGGGGCTGTCCGCGGCCGGGTCGGTGTTCGCACACCGCACCGCTCCGGTCAGGCGATGGGCCTGACCCACGATGACCCGTACCTGGGCCGACGTGATCTGCCCGTGCTCCAGAGCCTGCGAGGTGGCAGCCAGCGGACCGTTGAGCAGGCGCGCGGCCGTGATCTGGTCGTGCACGAGGCTCGGGGAGCGGTGGAGTGCGGCCGCGATCTCGTCGCGCACCTCGTCGGCCACCTCGACCACGCGCTCGGTGTCCACCCGCCGGTCGAAGACGAGCACCTCCTCGGTGCGCTGATGCGGACCGGCGAGTCGCACGAGTGCCTGCTGCTCCGCCCACGCCAGCCGGGACTGCGCGCGCTGCAAGCCACGAAGCACGTCGAGCACCTCGTCGTCCTCGAGATTGACACTACGCCGGGGGTCTGACATTCGATGTTGCGTACCAACGGTTCTAGACGTCGAACCGGATGATTCCGCTGGGCGTCAATGCGGCATCCACACGGCAGTCGTGCCGTTCGACGGGGACACCGTCAATCACCTCACCGTCGAACACGACAGCGACGATCAGCGGGCCACCGTCGGTATGCGGCCGCACGTGCGCGAGCGTCCGGTCGTAGTAGCCGCCGCCCTGACCGAGGCGGTGACCGTGGTGGTCGACTGCTGTGGCCGGGACGAACAGGACGGCAAACGTGTCAAGGTCGGCGGGGTCGATGGCATCCCCGACCGGCTCGCGAATCCCCATCGGCCCTGGCCGCAGGCTGCCGTCTGGCCGTAGGCCGACCCAGTCCAGCCGCTTCCCGTCAATGCGCGGGACGACGACGCGGTGGCCAGCGGCCTGGGCCATGGCGATGAGCTGATCGGTGCCGGGCTCAACGGACAGGGAGAGGTAGCAGGTGATGCCCGCGGGCCCGTGGGGAAGGAGCGTCTCGGCATGCGCGGCAAGTGCCTCGGCGGCGGCTATGCGCTGCTCGGGTGAGTGTGCTGACCGGGCGGCGCGGATGCGGGTGCGCACGGCGGCTTTGCTCCCTGCAATCGGCACAGGCCCATCGTGCCCCATCGTCTAGGGTCGGGGGATGAATGGTGCCTCGCCCTCCGTACGCAAGGCCGTCATCCCAGCCGCTGGGCTCGGCACGCGCTTCCTGCCCGCCACCAAGGCGACACCGAAGGAGATGCTGCCGGTCGTCGACAAGCCGGCCATCCAGTACGTGGTGGAGGAGGCCGTGGCGGCCGGGCTCGAGGATGTCCTGTTCATCACCGGCCGCAGCAAGCGGCCGTTGGAGGACCACTTCGATCGCAACTTCGAACTCGAGCAGGTGCTCCGCGACAAGGGCGACCTCGACCGGCTGAAGAGTGTCACCGAGTCCTCCGACCTGGCCCGCATCCACTACGTCCGTCAGGGTGATCCGCTCGGGCTGGGCCATGCCGTCCTGATGGCGGAGAACCACGTCGGCCAGGAGCCGTTCGCCGTGTTGCTGGGCGACGACCTGATCGACCCGCGTGATCCGGTCCTCACGGAGATGGCCGCGATCCGCGATGAGCACGGCGGTTCGGTCATCTGCTTGATGCGCGTGCCGATCGAGACGATCTCGCTCTACGGATGTCCGGCCGTCGAGGCGACGAGCACTGACCACGCCGTGATCGTCGCCGACCTCATCGAGAAGCCCGACGTCGCGTCGGCCCCCAGTGACTACGCGGTCATCGGCCGCTACCTTCTCGATCCGGCCGTCTTCGAGGTGCTGAAGTCGACGGCACCGGGCAGGGGTGGCGAAATCCAGCTCACTGACGCTCTGCGCACCCTGGCATCGATGCCGGCTGAGGCGGGCGGTGGCGTGCGCGGATACGTATTCCACGGCCGGCGCTACGACACCGGCGATCGGCTGTCCTATCTGCAGGCGGTCATCACGCTCGCCTCCGAGCGCGACGACATCGGTCCGGACCTGCGAACCTGGCTGGCCACGTTCGTCGCCGGCACGTGAGCGACCGGCGCTGGCCGGTCACCCTCACTGAGGGCGACGTCGTCCTACGTCCGATCCGGCAGTCCGATGCCCGGCGGTGGCGCGAGGTGCGCCGACGCAATCTGGACTGGCTTCGACCGTGGGAGGCCACCCTCCCTCCCGAGGCAGCAGGTGGCGGCGATGCTGTCCCTACGTTCGGGATGATGGTGCGGCGGCTGCGCCGCGAGGCGCGGGATGCGCGCACGATGCCCTGGGCACTCGCCTACCAAGGTCGGCTGGTCGGTCAGTTGACCGTAGGCGGCATCACCTGGGGATCACTGCGCGCGGCCTACATCGGCTACTGGATCGACGGCGAGGTCGCGGGCCGCGGCATCATGCCCACTGCCGTCGCCATGGCGCTCGACCACTGCTTCGACAAACTGCACCTGCATCGCGTCGAGATCAATATCCGTCCGGAGAACGCGGCGTCGCTGCGCGTAGTCGAGAAACTGGGCCTGCGCAGGGAAGGCGAGCGTGCCGAATACCTGCATATTGACGGGTCCTGGCGCGACCACGTGACCTTCGTCGTGTACTCCGGGGAGTTCCCCGACGGGGTTCTAGCGGCCTACCTGCGCTCCCGAGGCTGATCGCCGAGCGCGACACGCCGGCTGTTCAGTCCGTCGCATCCCTCACGTTCCCTCACGTACGCCCTAACGTAACTTCCGTGACGGGCCTGATCTACGTCGTGATCATTGCCTTATGGGCGGCTGTCCTCATCCCTATCTGGCTGCGCCGACATGACCAGATCAGTGAGGTCCGCTCGACAGCACGCTTCAGCACTGCGATGAGATCGCTTGGTAGCCAGGGTCAGGTCCAGTACGCGACCGACAGCTTCGTGCTGGAGAGCCGCGAGATGGACTTGGCGCTCGCGCCCATGCGCACACCCGACAGGGAGACTCGGATGACGCGAACCACGACGCAACGACCCGCTGAGGGCATGGATCCGGACTACGAGCGCGAGTTGCTGCGGCAGTCTGCCGCGACCCGACGCGCGATCGTCCTCGGCTCCCTCACCGTGATCCTGCTCTTTGCCCTCGTGCTGGCCATCGCCTCGATCCTGCCCCAGTGGGCGCCGATTCTTGCTGCACTGCCCGTTGTGGCCTTCGTGCTGGCCTCCTCGATGACCGCCTCCGCGCGATCCGACGCCCGGCCGGCACGTAAGCCGGCCCGCAGGCCGGCGGCCGCTCCTGCAGCCCAGCCGAGCCGCGCGCAGGCGGCAGTCGCGGCTGACGACGACTGGGAGACCTGGAACGCCTGGGACGACGACGAGGACTCGTGGGAGGCGGTCCCGACGACGCTGCCCACCTACGTCACCGCACCTCGCGCATCCGAGGTTCCGCGCGGCATCGATCGATCACGACCTGGCGAGTGGACGGGTTCGGCGATGGTCGAGACGGCACAGGCCATGCGCACGCGGCCGCGTTCCGCCCCCCTTGCCAATCCGGCAGACATCGACCACGGCGCTATGACGGCGGAGATTCCCGTCGTGAGCGACAGCCGACGCGCCGTCAACGAGTAGGCATCATCGGGCGCCGATCCGGCGCTTGCTACCCTTTGCGCGCACCACCAAGGGGCTGTAGCGCAGCTGGTAGCGCACCTCGTTCGCAACGAGGGGGTCAGGGGTTCGAATCCCCTCAGCTCCACAATGTTGATGGGGTCCCGGTGTTCCGGGGCCCCATCAACATTGTTGGGGATGGGTGGGGGATTCGGGAGGAGCTCGCCGTTAGGCGAGTGACGGGTCCCCTCAGCTCCACAATGTTGATGGGGTCCCGGTGTTCCGGGGCCCCATCAACATTGTTGGGGAAGGGCGCGGAGTTCAGTCCGGGTGGGCTCGGCGTCAGACTCGGGACAGGCGCGTGCTCATCCAGACGGAGTCCTCGGCCTCGCTGATGGACCGTTCAATGAGTTCGGCACCTGCGCCGGCACCCTGCTCGCGCACGTAGATCTCGTCGAGTCGTCATCGTGTCGATCAGACCCAGCTGGAGAACCACATGCGCATGCGCCAGGCCTCGTAGGGGATCGTCTCGGCCGTCCAGATCGGGTAGAACCACCACGCTGCGGCAACCATGAGGAAGACGATCGCCGTCACGGCGACCGCGCCATCGCGGCGACGTCGCGCCGGTGCATCAGTCGGTCCGAGGATCGTCCCGAGGGTCATAGCGACGGCCATCACCACGAACGGAGTGAAGACCACCGTGTAGAAGGTGAAGATCGTTCGGTCGAGGTACAGCAGCCATGGGACCCACCCTGCGGCGATGCCGACGAGGATCGCACCGGACCTCCAGTCGCGCCGGCCCAGCCAGCGCCAGACCTGATGGATGACGGCGAGGATGGCGAACCACCAGATGATCGGATTGCCCAACGCGGTGACGGCCGTCGAGCAGTTGTCGGTCTCGCAGCCGAGGGTGTGGTCCTTGATGCTCTCGTAGTAGAAGGAGGTGGGTCGGGTCATGAACGGCCAGGAGAGCGCGTTGCTGCCGTAAGGGTGGCCGGAGTTCAGTCCGACATGGAAGTTCCATGCTTCTACGTGGTAGTGCCATAGGGACCTGAGTGCCGCTGGGACCCAGGAGTCGGGCTGCGTCGCTGCCCAGTTCCGCGACCAGCCGCCGTCGGTCAGCAGCCAGCCCGTCCAGGTCGACAGGTAGACCACGGCGGCGATGGCGACCATCGACAGGCCCGTTGCCGGTGCGTCGCGCAGGATGGTGGCTCGCCACGGGCGACGAACGCCGATCACCCGGCGGGCCGACACATCCCACACCAGTGTCATGAGGATGAAGAAGGCGACGAACCACAGGCCGGACCACTTCACGCCGCATGCAAGGCCAAGGGTCACCGCCGCGGCCCAGCGCCAAGGTCGGAAGCCCAGACGCGGACCCCATGTGGTGCTGACGCTCGCCAGACCGTCGCGCATGACGATGCCGGCAAGACGCGCTCGGGTTCGGTCTCGGTCGATCAGCAGCAGTCCGAAAGTCGCCAGCACCCAGAACATCAGGATGATGTCGAGCAGCCCGGTCCGGCTCATGACCAGATGCATGCCCTCGACGGCGAGCAGCAGGCCCGCGAGCGTTCCGATGAGATCCGAGCGCGTCAGCCGTCGGGTGATGCGGGCGACCATGAGGATCGACAGGGTGCCGAGCACGGCTGCGGCGAATCGCCAGCCGTATGGCGTCGCGCCGAAGAGGTACTCACCGAGCGCGATCGTCCACTTGCCGAGTGGCGGGTGGACGACGTACTCCGGGTCGTTGGTGAAGACATTGAGGGTTCGCCAGTCGCCATTCGAGGACAGGATCAGGTCGTTGGCGCCGTCGATGAGCTTGCGCTCGTACCCGAACCGCAGGAGGGAGAGCGCATCCTTCGGGTAGTAGGTCTCGTCGAAGATGAGGGCATGCGGGCGGCCGAGGTCGACGAAGCGCAGGAGGCCGCCGATGATCGTGACGACCAGGGGCCCGATCCAGCCGATGATCCCGCTCGAGGGCATCGATACGCGCAGGCGTTCGGGCAGGGAGGCCTCGTCGCGGCGGGGGGCGACGTCGTCGGGCACTGGTGCCGGGGGCGCGTCAGCGTCGTCGGCTGTGGTCGTGGCACCGGTCACCGGGCAATGTTATGCGCGTGGAGCCGAGGAGTGAGCGAAGCGAGCCCCGGAGGGGACGAGGCGTAGGCGCGAGGTGTCAGGATGGCGACGTGATCGACTCCACCACCGCCATAGGGCGCATCGTGCTGGCAGCGACCCCGCTTGGCAATCCGGGTGACGCGTCGGCTCGGCTCCTGGAGGCACTGGTCACGGCCGATGTCATCGCAGCAGAGGACACCCGTCGGCTTCGTCGTCTTGTTTCCGACCTCGGTGTTGCTCCGACCGGGCGGATCGTCTCGTTCTATGACGCGGTGGAGCGCGAGCGGTCCGAGGAACTCGTTGCGCAGGCGGAGGGGGGTGCCGTCATCCTCGTTGTCTCCGACGCGGGGATGCCGACAGTCAGCGATCCGGGTTTCCGGCTGGTGGCCCTGGCCGTCGAGCGCGGGGTGGCAGTCACCGTGCTGCCTGGGCCATCCGCTGTGCTGACGGCCCTTGCGCTGTCCGGTCTGCCCGTCGACCGCTTCTGCTTCGAGGGCTTCCTACCGCGCAAGGGGGGCGAGCGAGGGACTCGTATCGCCGAACTCCGGGACGAGCCGCGGACGATGGTCTTCTTCGAGGCCCCGCACCGGCTGGCGGCGATGCTGGCGGCCCTGGCGGCCGGTCTCGGCCCAGATCGCGGTGCTGCCGTCTGCCGCGAACTGACGAAAACGTACGAGGAGGTCCGGCGAGGGGCCCTGAGCGAATTGGCGGAATGGGCCGCTGACGGAGTGCGTGGGGAGATCACGGTCGTCGTCGCGGGTGCCAGCCAGGAGGAGCGCCGGGCGTCGTCCGGGCTGGTCGATGAGGCTGGCTGGACGGCAGCCGTTCGTGAGCTCGAATCCGAGGGGGTTGATCGACGAGCGGCAATCGCCGATGTCGCGGGGCGGGCCGGCATCCCGCGGCGCGAGGTCTATGACGCTGTGGTCCGGTCGAAGAACGCCCAACCGTAGGATCGGGCCATGTCCGACCCCAAGGCGTTCTATCTGACGACACCCATCTACTACGTCAACGACGCCCCACACATTGGGCACGCCTACGCATCGACCGCGGGCGACGTCGCCACGCGGTGGCACCGGCAGCGCGGCGAGGACGTCTGGTTCCTCACAGGCGTCGATGAGCACGGCACCAAGGTCGAGCGAGCGGCCGACGCCGGTGGCGTCACCCCGCAGGAGTGGGTCGACCGTCTAGTCGAGGGTGCGTGGCTGCCCGTCCTCGAGACCATCGATGCAGCGAACGACGACTTCGTTCGCACAACCGAGTCCCGGCACAAGGAGCGCGTACAGCGCTTCTGGGAGGTCGTGCGCGACAACGGCTACGTCTACTCGTCGATGTACGAGGGCCCGTACTGCGTCGGCTGCGAGGAGTTCAAGCTCCCGGGTGACCTGATCGCGGGCGAGGGTGAGTTCGAGGGCCAGCAGGTGTGTCCCGTGCACAGCCGTCCCGTCGAACACCTGCAGGAGGAGAACTGGTTCTTCCGGCTGTCGGCGTTCCAGGACCGCCTGATTGCGCACTACGAGGCCAATCCCGATGCCATCCAGCCGCGCAGTGCGTACAACGAGGCAATGTCGTTCATGCGCCAGGGCCTGCAGGACATCTCGATGTCCCGCTCAAGCGTCAGCTGGGGCATCCCGCTGCCGTGGGACGAGGGCCAGGTCATCTACGTCTGGTTCGACGCCCTGCTCAACTATGCGACAGCCGTCGGTTACGGCGCTGACCCTGACTCGCCCGAGGGCCGTCGTTTCGCGCAGTGCTGGCCGCCGGATGTGAACCTCGTGGGCAAGGACATCCTGCGGTTCCACGCCGTCTACTGGCCGGCGATGCTGATGGCCGCTGACCTCGAGGTGCCGCGCAAGGTGTTCGCCCACGGCTGGCTCCTCGTCGGTGGCGAGAAGATGTCGAAGTCGAAGCTCACCGGCATCGCGCCGTCGCAGATCATCGACACGTTCGGGTCCGACGCGTTCCGCTACTACTTCCTGCGTGCGATCCAGTTCGGCCAGGACGGATCGTTCTCGTGGGAGGACATGGCTGCCCGCTACACCTCCGAACTCGCCAACGGCCTCGGCAATCTCGCCTCGCGCGCAACAGCCATGGTGGGGCGCTACCGCGACGGCGCGCTGCCCGCTGCGCACGATTTTGGTCCAGCGGAGCAGGAGCTGATCGACGCACTGGCTGCGGCTGCGGAGGTCGCCGACCGAGCGATGCTCGATCTCGACTTCTCCACGGGCATCGTTGCGGTGAAGGAGTTCGTGGATCGCGTCAACGGCTACGTCACTGAGCAGGAGCCGTGGGTGCTGGCGAAGGACGAGGCCAATGCCGCTCGTCTCGATGTCGTGCTCTACACGATCTGCGAGTCCCTGCGTGCGATTGCCGTCCTATACAACCCGTTGATGCCGAAGGCGATGTCGTCGCTGTGGCAGCAACTCGGTGCCCAGGCGACACTGGGTCCGATCGCTGACCAGCGGATCGCTGATGTGGCGCGATGGGGACAGCTGCTCCCGGGGACGGCAGTCACCAAGGGCGACTCGCTGTTCCCCCGCATCGAAGAAGCGTCGTGACCCGACCGGCTGCCCCGGATCCGATCGTTGCGCCGGAACCCCTGCCGGCTCCGGTCATCGACACCCACACTCACCTCAACCTGCACGATCGCTACCTGCACGGTGATGCGGTTCCTGACGCCGACGGGCTGCTTGCCCTTGCCGCGGAGGTCGGGGTGACCAAGGTGGTGCAGATCGGCTGTGACGTCGAATACGCGCGTCAGTCGGTAGCCATGGCACGCACACGCACTGATGTCGTCGTGGGTGTTTCGGTGCATCCCAACGATGCCGCGCGAATCCATGAACGCGACGGTGTGCAGGCCCTTGATGACGCACTCGCGGAGATCGCGGTGCTGGCGCGCGCCGATGTCGTCCGGGCCGTTGGCGAGACAGGGCTTGACTACTACCGCACCGACGAGAGGCTGCACGCGGTTCAGCAACGTGCGTTCCGCTGGCATATCGACCTCGCGAACGAACTCGACAAGACCCTGGTGATCCACGATCGCGAATCGCATGAAGATGTCATGGCCGTTCTCTTGGAGCAGGGGCCGCCGTCACGCGTCGTGTTCCACTGCTTCAGCGGTGACGCCGACATGGCGGCGCGTTGCGCGGAACAAGGCTGGTTCATGTCCTTCGCCGGGCCGATCACCTACAAGGCCAATGATGGGCTTCGCGCCGCTCTCGCGATCGTCCCCGACGAACTGCTGCTGGTCGAGACGGATGCCCCGTATCTGACGCCTGTTCCACACCGAGGCAAGCCCAATGCCTCCTACCTGATGCCGCATACGGTGCGGTTCATGGCCGCTCAACGAGGCGTCGAGGATGCCGCGATGTGCAACCTCCTGTTCGGCAACGCGCAGCGGGCGTTTGGCGCATGGTGACATCCGACGCCTTCGATCCCGCTTCTGCATTGCTGGGCGGCGGCGACATCCGCGCACTCGTCACCTCGCTCGGCATCCGGCCCACGAAGAGGTGGGGGCAGAACTTCGTGACGGATCCGAACACCGTGCGTCGCATCGTCCGTGCGGCTCGTCTCGCGGACGACGATGTGGTGCTGGAGGTCGGGCCGGGACTGGGCAGCCTCACGCTCGCGCTGCTGCCGCATGCCGCCCGCGTGGTTGCCGTCGAGATCGATCCGATCCTTGCTGGCCAACTGCCGCTCACTGTGGCTGAGCGCCTGCCGCAGTTCGCGGATCGGCTCGATGTCGTGCTCGGTGATGCCATGCGCGTCACGGAGTTCCCCGCGGCACCCACGACCATTGTGGCCAACCTCCCCTACAACGTGGCCGTGCCCGTGGTCCTGCACCTGCTCCAGACAGTGCCGACGATCCACTCGGTGCTCGTCATGGTGCAGAAGGAGGTGGCCGATCGACTGGCCGCCGGCCCTGGCAGCCGGGTCTACGGCGTGCCGAGCGTCAAGGCGCGCTGGTACTGCGATGTCGAGGATGCGGGCAGCATCGGCACGACGGTCTTCTGGCCGGCACCGCACGTCGACTCGGGCCTGGTCCGGATGACGAGGCGTGAGCCACCGGAGTCGAGCGCCGGCCGTGAGGCGACCTTCGCCGTTGTCGATGCCGCGTTCTCCCAGCGCCGCAAGATGCTGAGGTCGGCGCTGGCCACCCATGCTGGCTCGGCGGCCATCGCCGAGCAGGCCCTCCGTGCCGCGGGGGTCGACCCGTCCCTGAGGGGGGAGCAGCTGGATATCGCTGCTTTCGCCCGGGTTGCGGATGCGTTGGCCGACGGCCGCGCGTCCTCGGCCGAATCCGCATAGCCTTTTGGAGTGACGACGTCCTCGGTCACCGTCCGGGTCCCGGCGAAGGTGAACCTCCAGTTGTCCGTTGGTGCACCCCGGCCCG
>JAPLBU010000004.1:0-2822 GCA_026392575.1 Actinomycetota bacterium
CCATCCGTATCGCCGTGGCGCGAGTGCCCGGATCGGGTTCACCCGACGAGCGGATCGGGGTGCTGATGTTCAACCCGGGTGGCCCGGGCAGCCCCGGCCTGCCGATGCTGACCACCGTCGCGTCCTGGCTGCCGGCCGATGTGCGGGCACGCTTCGACCTGGTGGCCTGGGATCCGCGCGGCGTGGACCAGTCCGGCCCACGGGTCGACCTGTGCCCGGCCGTCGGGCACGCGACTCCACCACCCACCGGTCCGGTCGACTGGGCGGCACTAGCCGCAAGCACGTTCGACGAGCGGGCCACCGACATGGCCGGCTGCCTGACGGCTCGATCGTCCGTCGCCCCCTATCTCGGCACGTTGTTCGGCGTGCGCGACCTTGACGCCATCCGTCGCGCAGTCGGCGAGCGCCAGATCACGCTGTGGGGCATGAGTTACGGCACGACGATCGGACGCGCCTACGCCCAGAAGTACCCGAGCCGCGTGCGCGCCATGATCCTCGACGGCACGATCGACCCCGCCAGCACCACGGCGTCCTTCGCGCGCGAGCAGATCTCGGCGGGATCGACGGGCATGGCCCGCATGGCCGCGTGGTTGGGGCCGCGATCACGCGCAACCCTGCGACGCGTGCAGGCGGACACCCGGGACCTGCTGCGCGCGTTCGGCGTCGCGCTCTTCGACCGGGATGCCGGCCAGCGGGAGCGAGCCGCGGAACTCCTTGCCGATGCCTTCCCGATAGATGACTCGAGCTCACTTGATGCGTTCACGGCCTTCGTCGACTGCGCCGACCTGCCGGGACGACTGTCCTCCGCCGATGCTGCGGCGATTACCGTTCAGGCCGCGGATGTCGGCGGAATCCTCAACGGCGTCGCCGCGATGACCGCTGCGGTGACGTGTGCCGGGATACCGGCCGACTTCGGCCGGCCCCTCCCCCGAACGGCAGCAATCTCGCTGCCGACTCCGCCGATCATCGTCAACTCCGTCGCAGACCCCCGTACCCCGTGGGCCGGCGCTCGAGCGGCCGCGAACACCTTCACAGGCTCCGTGATGATCAGCTACGACTCCGCCGAGCACATCAGTTGGCTGCGCACACACTCTGCATGCATCAACGACAGCGTCAGCGCGTATGTCATCACGAAGCGACTGCCCGCTCACGAACTGGCGTGCTCGTTCGCCCCCGCAGTGCGGTAATGACGGGAACGAGAGCGGATCCAGCTTGCCAACCTCCGCCGAGCGCGCCCAAAGGGGAGGCCAATGGCGCCTGCGCCGGCGACCCCGACCGTATGCTCAGGCCATGCGCCTATCAGCCAGAATCCTCGCCCTGCCCATCGCCGCCCTCGTGGCTCTCCCCCTAGCCATGGTGCCCGCCTCCGCCGCACCCATGGCCGCGACGAAGACCCTCATCGTGCGCGACCTGCCCGCTCAGGTGCGGCTGGTGCCGGGCGAGAAGGTCAAGATCATCCTGTCGACCAACCTGACCACGGGCTACTCATGGACGGCCCAGGGCGGCTGCTGCACGAAGGACGACAAGAACATCGCCCGAGTGGGCAAGGGCGTCTATACGGCCCCCGAGAACACCAACGGCATGGTCGGTGTCCCCGGCAGCACATCGTGGACTGTCACAGCCCTGCGCACCGGCACCACGGACATCACCATCGTCACGAGTCCGCCCGGCAGCACGAACACGATGAATGACGAAGAGGTCGGTCAGTTGCACCTCATCGTCATGAACAAGTAAGCCGAGAGCCCGATCAGTCCGACGTAGACAACGGCGTCAGGATCGCCGGATCACCCCAGCCCAGCGCGTTGTGCGCGGCGACGGCCACCGCAGTCGCCGTTCGCGCGTCGGGGTCGGTGATCGTGCAGGTCGTGGTCGCCGACGTGCACTGCCCCACCACCGATCCGCCAAGGTCCAGGTACGCATAGGCCCGATACTCGGTGATCGCGAAGCCCTCGGACACGGGCGGCGCGGACCACGTCACAACGAGTCCGTTCTTGGTGAGCCGCGTGGTTACTTCGCTCGGCAGGCCCGGTCGCCCGGGGACGATCGTCAGGCTCGCGCGCTCCGATGGGACGCTGATGCCGACCGTGTTCTCTGCGGTGACATCGACGTAGACGTACTGGTCCGTCGCGAGTCCACCCATCGTGCACGTGGTCGGCGTCGTGGCCGTCGATGATGTGCGGGCCGGAACGCTCACGGCGCACTGGCCGAGTTGTGCCCCGCCCGTGGCGGCGTCGTACGCGCTCGCCACATACGAATAGGGGCCTTCTCGAAATCGTTGTTGAGCAGATGGAAGAGGCCGCGGGTGCGGCGCACGTCGGCGTCACGCGGGGCGAGTTCGACCCGCTCCGGGGCAGGTGGGACGGCCGGGTTCGCCTCGAGATTCACACGGGCGCTCGACTGGCCCCAACCGCGAGTCGTCTGGGCCGCGACCTCAACCCAGTACGGCTCGAAGTTGTCGGCCACGATGATCGTGCACGTGAACTCCGAATCGACGGCGTTCGCACGCGCAGTGCAGGTGTTCGTCAGGCGCCCGTCCACCGCCTTCGACCAGGCCTGCACGCGGTACAGGGTGATCGGCTGGCCACCATCGGACGCGGGCAGCTGCCAGGTCACCTTGATGCGATGGTCGGCAGGGAAGCCCTCGACAGCACGCACCGGCAGCGGCATTCCCGGCCGAACCCGCACAGCGGTGCGTGTCGGAGTTGAGGCGAGCCCGTAGTCAGTCGTCGCACCAACCTCGAGGTAGTAGATGGACCCCTGCACCAGCCCATGGATCGAGCAGCCAACTCGCTCCGTCGACCCCGAGGCAGCCTGCTCGGCAT
>JAPLBU010000004.1:2861-11029 GCA_026392575.1 Actinomycetota bacterium
GCATTCTTCGCGGTGATCGGCAGGGTGCAGGTCGAAGTAGCGACTCCGCCGGTCGGCGTCGTGAACGCCGACGCCAGATACGAGGTGACCGGAACACCGCCGTCGGACAGTGGCGGCCGCCAGGTCACGGCGATGGCCCGCGTCCGTGCAGAGCCCGCGACATCCGTCGGCGGGTCGGCCTCGTCGACGAGGAGCACCCTGATGCGGGGTGCCGATGCCGGACTGTCGCCGGCCCCAGTGCGGGCGACGACGGAGACGTAGACCGGGGCACCGGTCAGCTTCGCGATGTCGCACTGGTCGCCACCCGTGGTGCAGCTTCCGACGCTGATGGTTCCCGTGAGGGACCGATAGGCCGTCGCCACATATGACTCGATGGGCAGGCCGCCGTCCGCCTCCGGAACCGTCCACTGAACGTGCACGTTCGGTCCGATGCGAGCAGCCGTGACCGTGCGCGGCGTCGTCGGCAGGGTCGCCGGGATGATGGGCAGACGCGGCGACGAAGGAGTGCCCTCAGCGAGCGCGTTGATGGCAATGACGTCGATGTAGTAGGTCGACCCGTTCGGGAGCGGACCGAGTTCGCACTTCCCCGCACTGAGGGTGAGCGGCTCGCAGGTGGCGATGGCATCACCACCCTCAAGTGCGCGATAGGCGCGTGCCTGGTACTTGGTGACGACACTTCCCCCGTTAGACAACGGTGTACTCCACGAAACGAGTGCAAACCCGTTTCCGCGCGTCACCCGTACAGAGCGCGGAGCCGTTGGCGCAGTTCCCGACGTCACGGTCACGCGGCTCGTGACGGGTCCGGTGCCAGAGGAGTTCGTTGCCTGAACCGCGATGTAGTAGGTCGTCGACGAGACGAGTCCGCTGATGGTGCACGACAACGTGGCAGTCGTGCACGAAGCCACGGACGGGGCCGTCGGTGATGTCGAGGTGAAGGCAAGCGCCGTGTAGCCGGTGATCGGGAGCCCACCGTCGCTGCTGGGTGCCAGCCAGCCGATAGTGACGCCATTGAGAATGCGACTCACAGCGACCGAGCGCGGGGCTGTCGGCTTGCCACCGGCCGTACTCGTCACTCGCGCCGACTCGACTCCTGTCCCATCAGCATTGGTCGCGTCGACGGCCACGTAGTAGGTCGTGCCATTCGTGAGGCCGGAGATGGTGCAGTTGGTTGAACTGGTCGCACACGCCGCTAGGGCAGTGCCACCAGAAGACGCTGAGTAGGCGATGGCCTCGTAACCGGTGATCGGCGACCCACCATCGCTCGGCGCAGTCCAGGTGACCTCCAGCGAGGAGTCGAGGGCGGTCACGGCCGCAATGGTCGGTATACCCGGTGCGGCAGCGCTCGCCGCCGAGATGGGGAGGAGCAGGGTGGCCGTCGCGATCGCGAGAATCCCCACGACCCGACGCATGGGCCGGCTGGAAATGCTCGCCCTCGTGAACAGACTCATCTACACGTCCCCCAACTACCTGCTAGCCGATAACCCCGAAGGTGATTGTTGCTCACGCATCAGGGAGCCGGCCAACCGGTCAGGAGTTCGCGTCCGGGCCGAGCACCATGTCGCTCATCACACGGGTGCCCATGATTGCCCTGCGCCCGTTGATGGTGATGGGGTTCCGCCAGCTCTCGACCGACTGCACCGTGCACTGCACGAGGCGCGCCGTGGTCGAGGCGGGGATCGCCACAGTCGCGCTGTTCGCTGCAGCCGTGAGCGGATCGCTCCAGGTCTGCCCATCAGCGCTCGTGTAGACAGTCACGATGCCCGGGGTGCCCGATGCCGCGTAGCCCATGCCATCGGCATAGGCATTGGCACCGGCAGGCGAACTCGGCATCACCGGGGTACCCATGGCGGAGTTGTTCAGCTTCTGCCAGACGGGTGTGGGGAATGCCGTCAGGAACCATGAGGTGCCATTGGCAGTGATGGCGTTCATCGCCTGCGTCTGACCCGGCACATCCCTGCCATCAAGGGCGCAGGTCACTGCTCTGCCACTGATCGAGATATCCGCCGGATAGTCCGCGTTGTAGTCAGGCTCCGTGAACGTGAACATCACCGCAGGCAGCGACTTGTCGGACACCGGAAGGACATTCAGGTCCAGCTCGTCGGCAGACACGGAACTCAGGTCGCCGGACTGCGGAGTCGCAAAGACATTGACGATCATGCCGTTCGCGTATGGGCGGTACTGCACCTTGCTGCTGCTCGTCAGCAGGAACGGGGCTCCGCCGTTCCAGGCGTACAGCCCCGTGAACTGCCGCCACGGATGGGTCGCGTCGGTGGCGCCTGCCAGGAACGCGCCCTTGACGTCGCTGCAGCTGTTCGTCAGGTCATCGATGAGCACCCCGATGATCGCCAGCACCTGGTCGATCCCCGGCAGGTCGAATGCCCCGGCGGCACCAGCCCAGGCGACAACGCCACCGACGGCCAACGATGCGCTGTCGTAGATGTAGTCGAAGGTTCCGCCTGCACTGAGTGAGTCCTGCGTCGCCTGGGCGATGAGGGACTGGATCAACTGCGCCTGCGTGCCGGTGACCCCCGGTGGCAAGGAAGCCTTCGAGGGCAGTTTCGGCAATGAGGACTTGGCGCTCGTGCCGGAGAACCACTGGTACGTGCTCGTCATAGCGGCTGAGTAGGCGGCAAAGACCGCCGTGGACGTCGTCGCGTACTTGCTGTCACCAGTGTTGCCGGAGTTGGAGGAGGCCGTCGTGAGAGTGACCCCCGGCGGCAGCACGGCGCCGTTCACCTGCGCCAGGAAGTCGGACTTGTCGTTGCTCCCCGTCTCCAGCGGGTAGTTGACGTCGTACATGCAGTTCACCGGCCCGCCCAGGAGCACCAGTGGATTCGGCGTGGCGTTCACGTAGGTCACCGGACGACCCGTGCCCCGCACCTGGACCGGCGGAGTCGGCGCTGCTCCGCCCCAGTGGGAAATGCGCGCGTCGATAGCCTGCGCATCAATTCCTGGATGCACAGCATCGATATCTGCCTCGTGCCGGATGCCCACCGTCACCGTATTCGCGGCGGCCGCCCAACCGAGCGACCTACTCCACCGTGCCAGTGCATCGGCCTGCGCCGTCGTGAGAGCCACGGTCGTGGTGAGCCCTGATTCCGTCACCGCCAGTTTCCGCTCGGGCCCAACGATGAACGCACCCGTCTGAGGGGAGACCACAGTGACCTGCACCTCGGCAACATCTGGGGTCAACCGATCCACATTGCGGGCGTCGATGCGAGCGGCGACATCTACGACCAGACCGTCACCTTGCCGGCGCAGGCGCGACTCGGCCAGGCTCGGTGGGGCGATCTGTGCCGCACCGGATGCCACAATCCCCGCGGTCAGGTCGACCGCCGCCGATGCCGCAGGCACCTGCGCCGGAATCAGCAGTGCGAAACCTAGAGCTGCGACAACCCCTGTCGTGGTCGCTGACATGCGCTTCATGACGCTCTCCGAATCTGCTTCGCATCGTACGTCTTCTCCAGCCGGAACGCTCCGTACCCGTTCATGTGCTGAGCAGGGGCGCTGAGGTGAACCTGGACGTGTTTTGCACCGCCGGCCTTCACCTGCAGGTGCTGATCCCGCGTGCGGACCTCGCAGGACCGTGCGGGGACGCACGTCACCGATGCCTTCACCCGCTCCCCCGCGTTGGTGACCACAGGCAGCCGAACGAGCGTCGTCCAGGAATCGGCTGTCAGCGTCTTCGGCAACGACAGAGCGCGAACTGGCTGCTGGGAAATCCATTCGAAGTCGAAACCGTCCGGGAGATCAGACGAGTCGATTCCGGGGTTCGTGACGGTGACGGTGTTCCAGCCGAGCTTGCCGGTCGGTGTCACGGCCGAGAGGCGTGACCCATCGATGACGCGGACGTTCTGCGCAGGCGCACCGCCGAACTGCACGACCGCATCGGCGGCGAATCCACTGCCCGTGATGGTGACGGTCGTGCCTCCCACCACCGGACCGCTGCGGACATCCAGCCCGCTGACGACGGGCGCGGACTCATAGGTGAATCCGTTGCCGAAGGTGATCCGACCACCGTCGGGATTCACCACAGTGACGTCGGCCGCACCGGGCGGTCCGCCCGGTGTCACCGCCGTCAGCTGCGTCGAGGCCAGCACACTGACGCCCGCGGCAGGGACTCCCTCGACGTACACGACGGCACCGGACATGAAACCCGTACCGGTGATCGTGATCGTCGTGCCACCAGCAACCGGCCCCACGAACGGGCTAACAGCAGCGATGCTCGGTGCGGAGATCGGCGGCGGCGGCGGTACAGGAGCCGGCGCTGGAGCTGGGGCAGGACCCGGTGCAGGCGCCGGAGTCGGACTATCCGTCGGACTCGGCGACGGGGTAGGCGTCGGGCTATCCGTCGGACTCGGCGACGGGGTAGGCGTCGGACTATCCGTCGGACTCGGCGACGGGGTAGGCGTCGGACTATCCGTCGGACTCGGCGTGGGATCCGCAATGAACGTGAAGGCGTTGGCCAGCGACGCAGAGCCGATACCCGGATTGGTCAGGACCACATCAACCGGACCGGCCGTGCCTGCCGCTGTGACCGCCGTGGCGGACGTCGCGCTGTTGACCGTGACGCTCGCTGCCTCAATGCCACCGAAGAACACCGTGGCATTGGCCCCGAAACCGGAACCCGTGAGCGTGACCGTCGTGCCGCCGGAGGCTGACCCGGAACCCGGCGCGACAGTGGAGAGCGTCGGCGCCCCGGAGTAGGTGAAGCCGTTGTTCAACGTGCCGACACCTGCTGTCGGGCAGGCCACGGTCACGTCAACCGTTCCCGCATTGCCCGGCGGTGTTGTCGCCGTCATTCGCGTGGTCGCGATGTACGACTGCGTCGTGGCTCGCACTCCACCGAATGCCACGAGGCACTGCGCGTTCTCGAAGTCCGCGCCGATGATCTGCACGACAAGATCGACCAGACCGGGGCTGAACGCTGGCAGAGTCGCCGCGATCGACGTGTCACTACGTACGGAGACATCGGTCGCCGCCTCGGCATCAGCAGGCGACTTCACGACAACGCCCGCACCGGACTGGAAGCCGGTGCCAGCGATGACGACGAGGGTCCCGCCGTCGGTCGGCCCCTGCGCTGGCGTCACGGAGGTGACGGTGGGGCCCTGCTGGTAGGTGTACCCACCGGAGAGCGTCGCCGACCCCTGCCCTGGATTTGTCACGATGACGTCGACTGGCCCGATCGCGGAACCCGCCGGGACCACAACGGTCGCTTGAGACCCGCCATCCGCAACGTGTGTAACCGGTGCAGGCCGGCCACCGAAGCTCACCTGAACATCCGCACCGAAACCAGCGCCATTCACGATCGCGGCCTGACCGCCTGCGAGCGCCCCGGCCCCCGGAGCCACCGATGTGACAGTCGGCGGGCCGAGATACGTGTATTGCAGGGAATTGCTCTTCGTGGGTCCGCTGACATACGGACACACGATCCACGCGCTCGTTACGCCTGGACCACCCGCTGGCATCGTGAAGGTGACGCTCGATGCACTGCTGGCGGTCTTCTCGATGGCCCCTCCGGAGCTGATCTCGGGCCAGCACGTTGACAGGTTGGGCACGCCGCCGGCGCTGGCAGGGCCACCAGTGCCCGTGAGTGTGATGGAGTTGCCGCCTGTCGCAGGGCCGGAGACCGGCGAGATGCCCGTAAGGCTCAACGACGCGGGTGTTGGCGTCTGGTACCAGAACGCGTTCGACAGTGTCGCGTTGTCGGTGAGGTCGCCGTTGAAGATCGTCAGATCGACGAAACCCTGGGCGTGCGGCCGGGTGACGAAGGTGAGCTCCGTCGGCGAGGTGACCGTGTAGGGCAGGCCCGTGAAGCCCGCGAAGTTGAGTTCCATATCCGCGGTGAAGCCCGTGCCCGTCACCGTGACTGTCGTACCGCCAGCTGTCGAACCCGTCGTCGGGTCGATGGCGCTGATGGTCACCGGGCCATGGGCGTTGAAGGCGTTGGCCAATGTCGCCGTCCCGCCGCCTGGATTCGTCACCGTGAGGTCCTGCACGCCGGGCGGCGCAGCGATGGTGAACACCATGGTCGCCTGGGTTCCACCGGGTAGCACCCACACGTCGGTGGCCTGGGCCGCTCCCAGCATGAACTGCGCGTTCGGCATGAAGCCGTTGCCCATGACCGTGAAATTCGTCGACGTGCCGACCTTGCCGCCCGTGCGGCTCAGGCTCGTCAGCGTCGGGAGCGGGATGCCGGTGTAGGTGAACGCCATCGGTGCGGTGAGCGTCGACCCGTCGGTCAGGACGAGCACGACGCTGGCCGTGCCTGCCGTTGAGCTCGGTGGGACGGTGGCCCGCACCTGCGTGTCGGAGTCCACGTGCACACCGGCCGCCTGTGCATCCGGCTGACCGGGCTGGCGGAACAGGATCTGCATGACGTCCTCGAGACCGCTACCGGCGACCGTGAGAGTGGTGATGGTCGATGCGATGTACGTGAAGGCATTCGTCAGCGTGCTGATCGGGAAGCCCGGATTCTGGACGGACACGTCAACGGCACCCACGTCGTGCTGCGGGACCCGAATCGACAGCTGCTGGGCCTGCACAGCAGGAGCTGCCGGAGGTACGGACGCGCTCGGATTCGGTGCGGGAGCATCCAGCGGCAGCGGCTTGCCATCGACGGTGACCACCGTGTTCTCGTTGAACCCGGTACCGGTCAAGGTCACGAGTTCACCACCGAGGACGGACCCGGTCGTGGGGGTCAGGCTGGCCAGGGTGGTCGGACCGTTGACGGTGAAGGGCGCCTGGCCAACGGGCAGGGAGTACCCAGGGTCCAGTGTCAGGACACCGGTCGCCACCGGCAGCCCGGGCGGTACCACCGCTTGGAACTCGGTCGCGGACACGAAGGTCTGCGATGTCGCGGGCACGCCGTTGAAGGAGACCACCATCAGATCGGTGAAGTAGGAGCCAGTGATGGTCACCACCTGACCTGAGGTGCCGACCGTGATCTCATCGGGCGTCACCTGCGTGATCACCGGCGTCGGCGGCAGCATCCCACCGTAGGAGAAGGGCTTGGGCGACTTCGCCAGATAGTTCGGGTTATCGGGATCGGTCCAGCCGAAGCCCACCCAGAGCGGGGTCCGGTCCGGCCAGCCAACGAGCTTGGCCGGCATGACCGCAGTGATCGTGGTCGACGAGACGACCTTCACGCGGTCAGCCTCGAATCCGATGTCCTGCGAAGGATCATCCACGAGGAAGACATTCATGCCGGTCTTGAAATTCGTGCCGGTGATCGTGATCTCGGTTCCGCCCTGATCCGGTCCGATCAACGGGGTGATCGACGTGATCGTCTGCGTCGCAACGGTGAACGGCTCCGTCGTCCGCTGCTGCTGGACATCCACGCCGGGAGTCCGGAAGGTGTACGTGCCGATCCATGACTTGCCGATGTCTTCAGGCCCGGGCACCCAGTCACTGCCGCGGAACTCCGATCCGTCAACGGCCTGGAACTGAGCCGAGCTGATCGTCGACTTCGGTGACACCAGTGCGGTGCAATCCACGGGCACGTCGACCGGCACGGTTCCGGTGTCGGTGCATGGCCCGGTCCCCGACGATGCGGCCGTCATGACCGCCAGGCGCCCGGAGTTCGTGTTCGTTATCCAAGCCAGTCCCGAAGGAGTGAAGGCCACCTGACGCGGGCTGTACGCGGGAGCCGTGGCACCGGCGGGATCGAACGGGTACTCCGTCACCACACCGGACTCCGGGTTGATCTGCACGAGTACGGCGGAGTCGCCGTAGAACGTGTTGATAACCGCGAAGTTGAGGGATCCGTCCGGGCCGACCGTCAGCTGCGATACGAACTCCCGTTGATCCCCCCAGTACTGGATCGGCGTTGTCGTGATCGGGATCGAGATGGAATCGGGCGCCATGATGCCGAGTTCGTTGACCGTGCCGAAGTACCACGACCCGCTGGCAGCGTCCTGCTCCAGCAGCGCAATGTCGCCATTGGGCATGGTGACGAATGCCGTGATACTGAAGGTCGTGCTGCCATTCAGGGTCACCGTGAAGGGCGTGGGACCAAGGGAACCATCGGGGTTGAAGACGCGAGCGCCTTCCCAATAGCCCACATAGGCGTTCCCGCCCTGGTCGACCACGATGCTTGATATCGAGCCACCGTACGGAGCATCGGAGTTGAACTCCTTGACCTCGTCGATCTGCCCGGTGCCCTGGTC
>JAPLBU010000079.1 GCA_026392575.1 Actinomycetota bacterium
GGGCCGCGATGGACTGCACGAAGATCATGCCGCCGGCCCGCTCCGCGATTCCCGGGGCGAGGGCGTCGGCGAGCCGCCAGGGTCCCCACACGTGCACCTCGAACAGGTGCCGCGCGTCGGCCTCGTCATGGCCGACGACCCGGCCGGATCCCTCCCGCCCGGCGTTGGAGATGAGCAGGTCGACGCCCGGGCAGTCGTGCACCGCCCGAGCGACCTGCGCAGGGTCGGTGACATCGAGCTCCACCGGCACCAGCCGCGGGCCGTGCCGCCGCATCACTTCCTCCAGGGATCGGGGGTCCCGCGCGCAGGCGTAGACCCGCTCGACCCCCGACTCGATGAGCACCTCGACGAAGGCCGCTCCGATGCCGCGGTTCGCCCCCGTGACGAGGACGCTCTTGCCAGCGAGGGCCTCGTGCACGGACATGGGGAGCCTTCCGCCGGGAGGGTGAGGGTTCGAGCCTAATGACCGGGCCAATCTGCGGGCACCGCTGAACCGCGCACCTCTTGTTACCCTGTAAGGGAAGGATGCAGATCCACTCTCTGGACGGAACCCCGTGACCGGACGCCTCTCTCGCCGGACCGCCAGCGCCCCGCAGGGACGCGGATGGGTCGCGCACGCGCTCGTCGCCGTCGTGGGTGCCACCGTCGTCGCCGCATCCGTTGCGGCCGCTCCCCCCGCGGCTGTCGCGGCACCAGCCGATGCGGGGCTCATCACCCAGTTGATCGTCACCTACGAGCCCGGCGTCACCCCATCGGAAGGCCCCGGCATCGCAACCGTCGATGCGGCCGTGGCATCGGCGAACCTGCAGACCGGTGACTCGATCGGCCTCGGCATGCGCACGGTGTCACTCGTCCAGGCCGTCCAGCCGTCCGCGCCCTGGGGCCTGGACCGCATCGACCAGCCGAACCTGCCGCTCGATGGCACGTATCAATACGCCACGAGCGGTGCGGGTGACTTCGACTCGGCCGGCAGCGGGGTGAAGGCCTATGTGATCGACACGGGCATCCGATCCACGCACGTCGATTTCGGCGGTCGCGTGGTCAGCGGCTACGACGGGATCGTCGACGGCAGCCAGGACTGCAACGGGCATGGCACACATGTCGCCGGCACCATCGGCGGCACAACCTACGGCGTTGCGAAGGCGGTCACGCTGGTCCCCGTGCGGGTGTTCGACTGCACCGGGTCTACAACGGTGTCCGCCATCATCACCGGCATCAACTGGGTCATCGCCGACCACACCGGGACCAATCCCGCCGTCGCCAACATGAGCCTGAGCTCATCGGCCGATGCGTCGATGGACGTGGCCGTCAACGCCCTCATCAACGACGGCGTCACCGTCGTGGTTGCCTCGGGCAACGCCACCGTCGACGCCTGCACGAAGAGCCCCGCCCGCGTGCCGAACGCCATCACCGTCAACGCATCCACCTCTACTGACGCGGCAGCTTCCTTCAGTGACTTCGGCTCCTGCTCCGATCTATATGCGCCCGGCGTCGGCGTTCTCTCCGCGTGGATGACATCCGATTCCGCCACGAACACGATCAGCGGAACCTCGATGGCCTCACCGCACGTGGCCGGCGCTGCCGCCCGCGTGCTCGGTGTCCATGCCGCCTACTCTCCTGCGCAGGTGTGGTCCGCCATCAACGCCGCCGCGGCCAACATCGCCTTCGCCCCCGGCGGCAGCGACCCCGACAAGTTGCTGTTCGTCAATCCGGGCGTGGTAGCCACCAGACCCGACGCGCCCCGCTCCGTCGTGACCACCGCAGGCAGCACGACCACCGACGTCAGCTGGCTCGCACCCACCGCCAACGGCGGCACGCCGATCACCTCGTACACGGCTAGCGCTTACGCAGCGGTCAGTGGCGGAGCCGCGATTCGCTCGTGCACTCCCTCGCCAGCCACCGACCTTGCCTGCACGATCACCGGCCTGACGAACGGCACGACCTACTACGTCGACGTCGTGGCGACGAACATCGTCAACTCAAGCGTCGCCTCCGCCCCGCGGGTGTCGACGAGCCCGTCGGCGGCACCGACCCAGCCGACAGCTCCGCAGGCGGTGACACCTGCAGTGGCAAACGTGTCGGCAGTGGTGACATGGACTGCACCCACGTCCAATGGTGGCTCCGCGATCCTCTCCTATACGGCTCGCGCATATGCGGCCAGCAGCGGCGGCGGAATCCTCCAGTCCTGCCAGCCGAGTCCGCTCACCGCACTCACGTGCACCATCCCCAACCTGACAAACGGCACGACCTACTACGTCGATGCGATCGCGAACAACGCGCTGGGCGACAGCGCCGCCTCCACGCCGCGGGTCGCCGTGACTCCCGCCCTCGTGCCCACGGCACCGCAGACCGTGGCCGCAACAGCGGGCAACGCATCGGTGGCGGTGACATGGGCGGCCCCCGCGTCCAATGGCGGCAGCGCCGTCACGTCGTACACCGCCCGTGCGTGGACGGCCACGGCCGACGGCTCCATCGTGAGCAGCTGCCAGCCCAGCCCGCTGACCGCGCTTGCGTGCACCATCACGGGCCTCGCGAATGCCACGACGTACTACGTCGACGCGGTGGCCACCAACGGGGCCGGAGTGGGCGCGGCACCTGCTGCCCGGATCGCCGCGACGCCCGTCGCCCCCGTTGTCAGTGTCGGCGGCGGCGGGTCCAGCAGTTCAGGCAGCAGCAGTTCAGACAGCAGTGCGGGCGGCGGCGGATCCATCTGGACCATCAAGGAGGTCCGACCCTCGTCCGGATCCACTGCCGGCGGTACCCAGATCCTCATCCTGGGCTGGGGCTTCACCGGCGCGACCGGTGCGGTCATCGGTGGAGCTCCCGCGACAGGGTTCACCCTCATCAACGATGCGACGATCTCACTCGTCACGCCGCCCGGCACAGTCGGCTGGCAGGAGCTTCGTGTGTGGCTGCCGAACGGCTCGGTCCCCGGCGGATTCCAGTACGTCAACGCTCCCGATGCAACTGCCGGCGCCAGCACGGCACCCGCGGTTCCCGCCACGCCGGCATTGACAACCTCCAGCGCCCCTGCCTTCGTCGGCCCAGCGAGCGCGGCGATCATCCGACCCTCCGCCGCGACCATCGC
>JAPLBU010000232.1 GCA_026392575.1 Actinomycetota bacterium
CAGCCAGGCGCCGGCGACCGCAACCACAATGCCCAGCGCGATGAAGAGCGCGAGCGCAAGTGGCGGCGTCGCGACGCGGGTGGTGGCCGTCTGCAAAAGACCCGCCCCGAGGTCACCGCCCTGCAACGACAGCACCAGCCGCGCGATCAGCCAACCCAGCGCCGTGCCGAGCACGCCGCCCACCGCACCGACCGCGGCGCCCTCCACGAGCACCGCCAGCCGTAGTTCGCCGCGCCGCACGCCGAGCGCTCGCAGCAGCGCGAGCTCGCGGCTGCGCTGCGCCACCAGCATCGAGAAGGTATTGAGAATGATGAAGCTGCCGACGAAGAGCGCAATGCCGGCGAACACCAGTAGGAAGATGTCGATGAACGCCAGACCCGAGGCGATGTCAGCCGCCGCCTGATCGGCTGCCTCCTGGCCCGTGCGCACCGTGGCCGCTTCGCCGATGACGCCGCGGACAGCGGCAGCCAGCACGTCCTGGCTCACACCCTCGCTCGCCACGGCATCGATCTCGGTGTACTCGTCGCGTCCACCGAGCAGCAGCTGCTGTGCGGAAGCCGTATCGAAGGCGGCGATGGTTGCGCCCGCAAGATTGCCCGATGTGCCGTAGCGGAATACGCCAACCAGCGTCGCCTGCATCGCGCCGTCGGGGCTCACGAGAGAGACACGGTCCCCCAGCACGTAGCCGGACTTCTCGGCCGACACCGAGTCGAGGGCCACCTCGCCCGATGCGGTGGGACCGCGGCCTTCAGTAAGCCGGAATGGCGTGAGGTCCTGGTCGTCGTCCCAATTGCTGCCGAACGTCGGGGCACCAGTCGTGCCGAGCACCTTGCCATCGGTGCCCACGATGCTCACACCGTCGGCGAGCACCTGGCCGCCGGCCTTCGCGACGCCGTCGACTCCCTGCACCTCGGCGAGCAGCGCGGCAGGCAGCGTCAGGGGCGGCCCGTTGCGGCTGGCCCGTCCGCTTCCGCTGGCCGCCACATCCTCGTTGGGGGTGACGACGACATCGCTCGTCGTCGCGCTGAACAGGCTGGTGAAGGTGCTGTTGAGCGTGTCGGTGAAGATCAGGGTGCCGACGACGAACCCGACGCCGAGGACGATGGCAACACCCGAGAGAACCAGGCGGAGCTTGTGGTGCAACAGGCTCCGCCATGCGCTGCGCAGCATGTCGCTAGGACCTCCGGCCCTTGCCGTCGAAGCCCTTCATGCGGTCGAGGACTCCCTCGGCCGTCGGGTTGTCCATCGTGTCGACAATCTGTCCGTCAGCGAGGAAGAGGACATGGTCGGCGTATGACGCCGCCGTCGGGTCGTGGGTGACCATGACGATGGTCTGGCCGTGCTCGTCGACACTGCGACGCAGGAAAGACAGCACCTCCGCGCCTGCGCGGGAGTCGAGGTTGCCTGTCGGCTCGTCGGCGAAGATGATCTGAGGCCGGCTTGCGAGTGCACGCGCTGCGGCCACGCGTTGCTGCTGACCGCCAGACAGTTGGCTGGGGCGGTTCCGTAGTCTGTCGCGCAGGCCGATGGTGTCGATGACGCTGTCGACCCATTCCTGGTCGACCTTGCGTCCCGCGATATCCATGGGCAGCGTGATGTTCTCGAGCGCCGACAGCGTAGGCACGAGGTTGAACGCCTGGAAGACGAAGCCCACCGCGTCACGTCGAAGGCGGGTCAAGTCGTTGTCCTTGAGAACGGTGAGGTCGACGTCACCGATATAGACCTTGCCCGATGTGGCCGAGTCGAGTCCGGCGCACACGTGCATGAGGGTGGACTTGCCCGATCCGGACGGCCCCATGATCGCGGTGAAACGACCCCGGCCGAAGTCGACGCTGACGGAGTCGAGCGCGGTGACCGCAGTCTCCCCTTCGCCATAGACCTTCGTCAGTTCGACAGCCCGGGCGGCCGGCCCCGCTGCAGGCGCCTCGTGACTCGCGGCAATGGTGTCCTGTGTCATGGCTCCACCCTGATCGTCCCTGATAAGTATTGCGACCCCGATCTACTGCGGGCGCGCCTCATCGTAAGCGTCGGGACATCCGGCGAAGCCTCCCGACCCCGGCCGTGACACGCTGGGTCCGAAGATCCCATTGGAGGCCCGCCGTGTCCGCAACGACCGATCGACCCTGGCTGAGCAGTTACGCCGAGGGCGTCCCGGCCGAGATCGATATCACCGACGAGACCCTGTGCGACCTCCTCGATGTGGCGGTGGCCGGTTTCGCTGACGGCATCGCGCTCGACTTCTACGGCGCAACAACGACCTACCGGGAGCTTGGAGTCCAGGTCTCGCGGGCTGCCGAGGCACTGCGCGGGCTCGGCGTCGAGCCCGGTGATCGCGTCGCGCTCGTCCTGCCCAACTGTCCGCAGCACGTGGTGGCGTTCTACGCCGCCATGCGCCTGGGAGCGATCGTCGTCGAGTGCAATCCGCTCTACACGGCTGAGGAGCTCGCCTACCAGCTCGCCGACAGCGGGGCCCGGTTCGCGATCGCGTGGGACAAGGTCGTGCCGACCCTGGATGCGATCCAAGTGCAGACGCATCTGACGACGATCGTCGCGGTCAACATGACGACAGCGCTCCCCATGGGCAAGAGGGTCGCCATGCGGCTACCCATCGCGAAGGCACGCACCACCCGCGCGGCAATGACGGCAGCGGCGACGGGTGTATCCACGTGGAAGAAGCTCGTCGCACGCAGTGCTCCTCTCGCCGACGAGCACCCGCGCCCGGCAGCATCGGATCTCGCCGTCCTCCAGTACACCGGCGGGACAACAGGCGTCCCGAAGGGTGCGATGCTGACGCACCGCAACCTGCGCTCCAATGCCGCCCAGGGCCGAGCCTGGGTACCGGGTCTCACCGACGGCCAGGAGGTCATCTACGCCGTCCT
Source organism: Actinomycetota bacterium (assembly GCA_026392575.1). Classification (GTDB taxonomy): domain Bacteria; phylum Actinomycetota; class Actinomycetes; order S36-B12; family S36-B12; genus UBA10649. The sequence goes on from JAPLBU010000232.1 coordinate 2,880, forward strand.
GCCGCTGTTCCACGCCTACGGCCTGACCCTGTGCCTTACCTTCGCGATGAGCATCGGGGCGACCCTCGTGCTGTTCCCGCGGTTCGATGCGCAGCAGGCACTCGATGCCATGGGACGCAGACCGGCAACTTTCCTGCCCGGCGTTCCTCCCATCTATCGCGCGCTCGCTGAGGCGGCCAACGCTCAAGGGAAGGACCTGCATTCGATCCGCTTCGCCATCTCCGGGGCGATGCCGCTGCCGACACCGATCGTCGACCTGTGGGAGAAGGCCACCGGCGGCATGCTCGTCGAGGGCTACGGCATGACGGAGACCTCGCCCGTCACCCTTGGTAACCCGATCTCGTCCACCCGGCGCACCGGCACCGTCGGCGTGCCGTTCCCCTCCACCGAGATCCGCATCGTTGATCCGCACGACACCGCCCACGACTGCGAGGATGAGGACTCG
>JAPLBU010000268.1 GCA_026392575.1 Actinomycetota bacterium
CCACCTACCGGGTGCCCGACGCCCTGCGGGCCTTCATCGAGGCCCGCGATCGCACCTGCCGGTTCCCCGGCTGCCACCGCCGCGCCGGCCTGGCCCAGATCGACCATGCCATCCCCTGGGATCGGGGCGGCGCGACGAGCCGCGAGAACCTGGGCGCCCTGTGCACCAGACACCACCAGCTGAAGACCCACGCCGGGTGGGCCATCACGGCCAGCACCTTCGATGGCTCCTGCCGCTGGCGATCACCATCGGGATTCGGCTACGAGAGACTTGCCGCACCGTTCGTCGACCCGCACCCCAGATCCCCGGATGCCGATCGATCCGCTGACCCCGCCCGATCGACTGGCCCCGACCCATAGACGGATGTCAGGGGGCGGTCCTATGGTCAGCAGGTGCTCAGGAGGCAGAAGTGACAGGACAGTCACGAGGGACAGGACTGGTGGAGCAGCCAGGACAGGCGGAGCAGACAGGACAGGCGGAGCAGACATGACCGGACGCGCGATCATCGTGCTCGCCGTGCTGGCCACCGCCTGCCTGGCGCTCGGTGCCCGTCTCCTCGACGCCCCGACCACGGCGACCCTCGCCCTCGCCGTGGTGTGCCTGCTCGTGGGCACCGGTCTCGCCGCCATGGCGGTCGCCGGCGCCTGGCGTCCCGCCGCGCGGGCGTCCGACGCCCAGGTCGAGAACCGCTAGGTCATCTCGCCGTTCGGTCGACCCACTACTCGGCCTGGCCCGGCTCCGTCGCCGGACCAACGTAATCGGCGAGCCACTCGACCAGCGGACGCATCCCCCGCCAGCCCGAACGCACCGTGGTCAGCGCCTTGCGAGTGCCCAGGGCTGGGCTGAACGGCAGCTTCCGCGAGACCGTGACGGCCCGGTTGCGCAGCAGCTCGATCCTGGGATGGTCGGCGCCGTACCCACGCGGACGGGTCTTGACCGGATGACCGTCGATCTCCCAGGTGCGGGCCATTCCCGCCAGGATGCGCTCGAGCTCGGCCCCGGCCGGGCCTTCGACGGACTGCCGGTAGCGCGCGATCTGCTGGCCCTCCGACGAGTACCAGCCCCCCGCGATCATCAGCCCCGAGGCAGAGACCTGCACGTAGTAGCCCATGCCGTCCTCGATCGCGACGAACCCGCCCTGATGGTCCTTGAGCGGCGTCTTGTCCTTGCTGAAGCGAGCATCGCGATACGGGCGAAAGATGTGCGGCTCGCCGAACTCGTCGCGGAGCTCGTCAAGGAGTGCCACGAGCGGGTCGCGAACATAGGCCGTGTACTCGGCCTTGTGCTCGTTCCACCACGGCTTGGTGTTGTTGTCGGCCAAGGCCTCATAGAAGTCGAACGCCTCCGCGGGGAAGCCCTCGAACCGAGTCATATTGGTCGCCATGGGGACATCCTGCCGGTCAGCGCAGCGTGACGTAGCCAGGATTCAGTTCCGCGACCGATCGCACGCCCAGAAGCTGCATCGTCGTGCGGATCTCCTTCTCGAGGATGGCCACCGTACGCCGCACGCCGTCGGCTCCCCCGGCCATCAGGCCGTATAGATATGCCCGACCGACGAGGACGCCACGTGCACCGAACGCGCACGCGGAAACGATGTCCCCCGACGTGATGCCACCGTCGACGTAGACCTCAAGCCGATCGCCGACGGCATCGACCACACCGGGCAGCAGCTCGAGCGGCACGTTGCCCATGTCGATCTGACGGCCTCCGTGATTCGACAGCACGACCGCATCCACACCGAGATCCGCGACGAGACGGGCGTCCTCAATCGACTGGATGCCCTTGACGATGATCCGGCCCGGCCAGATCCCACGCAGCCAGGTGATGTGATCCGGGCCGATCGTCGGATCGAAGACCTCGGTCAGCAGGTCACCGACCGTGCCACCGGTCGACGTCAGGCTCGCGAACTCCAACGGAGGCGTCGTCAGGACGTTCGCCCACCAGCGCGGATACAGCGCCATCTGCGCGATCGTCGCAGCACGCAACTGCGGCGGGATCGTCAGTCCGTTGCGCACGTCACGCAGCCGGATCCCACCGACCGCCGTGTCGACAGTCAGCATGAGGGTGTCGTATCCGCTCTCCTCGGCCCGGCGCACGAGTGCCTCAACTGCGACCCGGTCGCGCCACATGTACAGCTGGAACCAGCGACGGGTGTGCGGTGCTGCCGCGGCGAGGTCCTCGACCGACGTCGTCCCCAGAGTCGACAGCGCATACGGGATACCAGCCTCGGCTGCCGCCTCCGCGACGGCCGGTTCACCGACGTGATGCATCATCCGGGTGAATCCCGTGGGCGCGAATGCGATCGGCAGGGCCGACCGCTCGCCCAGCATGGGCACGGAGAGATCGACATCGGATACGTCGCGCAGCACGCGCGGCTGGAACTGCACCCGCGCATAGGCCTGACGCGATCTGAGGAGGGTCGTCTCGGAACCGGCTGCGCCGTCGACATAGTCGAAGACCGCGCGCGGAACCCGGCGCCGGGCGAGCGCACGAAGGTCTCCGATACTCGCGCACCGCTCGAGGCGCGCTTGCCCACGGGAAAGCTGTGGGTCACGGCGTCCGATCAGGGGTGCGATCTCCTCCCACCGCAGCAGTCGCCGGTTCACCATCGTCGCTTCACCGCCCACGCTCCGCTTCTCTGCCCGCCATCGTCGGGACGACGATAGCCTGCGCGCATGAGCAAGGTCACGGAGCAGCAGTCCGTCATGAAGGTCCGCAGAGCGCTCGCGCTCCTCGGCGCCCGCGGCGAGGTTCGCGCACTCGACGACAGCGCCCGCACTGCGAAGGAGGCCGCGGATGCCCTCGGCATCGAAGTGGGACAGATCGCCAGTTCGCTCATCTTCCTCGCCGACGGCGAGCCCGTCCTGGTCATCGCATCGGGCGGTCACCGCGTCGACACCGTCCAACTCGCGATGATCCTTGAGGTCAGCGATGTAGCGAAGGCGACAGCCGACGATGTACGCAAGGCGACCGGCTTCGCGATCGGCGGCGTCGCACCGGTGGGCCACCCGAAGCCGCTGCGCACCATCGTCGACATCGCCCTGTCTCGCTACGACGAGGTGTGGGCTGCGGGCGGGCACCCGCACTACGTGTTCCCCACGAGCTACGACGAGTTGCTGCGCATCACGGCGGGCGAGGCCGCCGAGGTGGGGGCCTGATCATTCCTCCGCAGGTGGGCTGACGGGTCAGGTGACTTGCCGCGTCGATCATGCATGGCGGCGTGTGTCCGGGGATCTCCGAGCCGCTCCCCTTCCGGATCCGACGGAGTCACGTTCATCGCGGTCCCAGTACCGAGGTCCCGGTGCGAGCAGATGGCTCCTTGAGTTCGACGAAGTAGGTCACGGTGTCCGTCGACCCGATGTTCTCTCCCGCGTGCTCCTGCGCATCGAGCCACCGCACCTCACCTGCCGGGATCGACACCTCGATCGACTGGTCTCCATGCATCAGGCGACGGTCGAATGCCGAGAGGGTGATCATCACGCTGTTCGGGTGACTGTGCGGCTTGGTGACGTCGCCGGGTCGGTCGTGATACCGGAGTACGCGCACCTGCTCGTTCTCGAAGGCCACCGCGTACAAATCGGGATTGGTCTGGATCGGGTCAGCCACGTCTCCTCCTGACGCCCAGTGTGGCAACCGGTGCTACCACGTTTATGGTACTAGCATTCCATAATGGGCACTCAGATACCACTAGTCAGCGGATCTCCCTCAGCAGCCCGCTACGTTGAGTGGGGTCGCTCCGCCCAGAAGGGCCGCACCCGCGAGGCTCTGCTGGCCGCGGCACGAGCCGAGCTGGCAGCCGATCGCGGCGTGACCGTCGAGTCCGTCGCGGCCGCCACCGGGATCTCACGCACCACGGCCTATCGGTACTTCGCCAACCAACGCGACCTGATCGCGGCCGCTCACCCGCAGATCGACCTGGTCAGCCTCCTACCCGACGACGCTCCGCAGGATGTCGAGGCCCGACTGAATCTCGTCCTCGATCGCTTCCTGACGGAAGTGACCATCGCCTGGGAGCCGCAGTTGCGCGCCGCACTCCGACTCGCCCTCGAACCCCGAGACGGGAAGACACCAACCGATGCTGCCGAACTGCGCCAGGGTCGCGGCATCGGCTGGATCCTCGAAGCACTCGAGCCGCTGGCGCTGACCCACCCGGACATCGACCGCAACATCCTTGCCCGGGCCATCCGCTCGGCAGCCGGAATCGAGTCTCTCGTCTGGCTGACCGATGTCGGCGGCCTCTCCCGTGATCACGCTGCCGAGGTCATGCGGGCGTCGGCAGGAGCGATCCTCAGGGACGCAGTCCGAACTGGCTCGTGGCCGCCCCGCAGCCATTGACGTCGCTGACGAGCGCCCGTGGTCGGACCAGCCAGGTGGCGTGATTGCCTCGCGTGGAGACGGTGGCACTGTGGTGGTTGTGACCTCGTGGTCCCGGAAAACCGAAGCTGGTGGCAGGCCGCCTACTCCCCGGCGTAGGCCCGCTTCAGCGCGGCGATGTCGAGCTTGCGCATCTGCATCATCGCGGCCCAGGCCCGCGGAGCACCGTCCGGATCGTCACCCGCCAGCAGAGCGCCGAGGTCGGCCGGCACCACCTGCCAGCTCACCCCGAACCGGTCCTTCCACCAGCCGCACATGCTCTCCTGGCCGCCATCGGCCGTGAGTGCATCCCAGACCCGATCGATCTCGTTCTGGTCGTCGCAGAAGACCTGGAAGGACACCGCCTCGGAGTGCGTGAATTGCGGGCCGCCGTTCAGCGCCATGAACGGTCGGCCGAAGATCTCAAAGTCGACGGTCAGGACGCTGCCCGCAGGCCGCTGCCCGTCCTCGGGATAGTGCGAGACCGACAGGATCCTCGAGCTCGGGAACAGGGCCACATAGAAATCGGCCGCGTCCTGCCCCTGACCGTCGAACCACAGGCAGGTCGTGATGCCGTTCACGGCCTTGTCCCCCCGTACTCGCGGTCCACGTGCGCGACGCTCACGTGGTACTCCTCGTAGAAGTCCGCAATGCCGCGGCGCTGGGCCTCCGCGTGCTCCGGATGCGCACGCCAGGCCAGTACGGACTGCTCGTCGGAAAAGTACGCGACCGTGATCCCCAGGCGGGTGACAGGGTCACGGACGCTGACCATGTCCAGGAAGCCGGGCTGCTGGCGCGCAAGGGTCTCCATGCGCTCAGCCATGGCCGCGTACTCCTCATCATGATGCTCGGTCCGGCGAGAGGTGAAGACCACGGCGACAGTCACGGGGCCAACCCTAGACTCGGCTCCATGAGCGTCAGGGTCTACACCGGACCGCACTCCGATCGTGGAGGCGGCGCATCTGGGTGGAT
>JAPLBU010000441.1 GCA_026392575.1 Actinomycetota bacterium
CCACCGACACGATGATCGGCGGCAAGGTCGCGGTCGTTTGCGGCTTCGGCGATGTCGGCAAGGGCTCGGCGGACTCGCTGCGTGGCCAGGGTGCGCGCGTGATCATCACCGAGATCGACCCGATCTGCGCACTCCAGGCAGCCATGGACGGCTACCAGGTCGCCAAGCTCGATGACGTCATCGGCATCGCTGACATCTTCATCACCGCCACCGGCTGCTACGACGTCATCAACGTCGAGCACATGGCCATGATGAAGCACCAGGCGATCGTGGGCAACATCGGCCACTTCGACAACGAGATCGATATCGCCGGCCTGACGGCCCTCCCCGGCATCATGCGCAAGACGATCAAGCCGCAGGTCGACGAGTGGACGTTCCCCGACGGCCACTCGATCATCATGCTGTCGGAGGGCCGCCTGCTGAACCTGGGCAACGCGACTGGCCACCCGTCGTTCGTCATGAGCAACTCGTTCACCAACCAGGTGCTTGCGCAAATCGAGCTGTACACCAAGCTCGATACGTACCCGCTGGGCGTGTACGTGCTGCCGAAGGCCCTCGACGAGAAGGTCGCGCGCCTGCACCTCGACGCCCTCGGCGTCCGGCTCACCGAGCTCAGCAAGCAGCAGGCCGAGTACATAGGGGTCGACGTGGCCGGCCCCCACCAACCCGTTTGTCCCGGAAACCGGGACAACTCGACGATCCCGGGCCGAAAAGGGCCCGGGATCGTCTCTTTGTCCCGGTGCTTCGCTGCTAGTCGTTGTCAGAGGGGTTGTTGTCCCCGGGCTTCGGCTTCGGCTTGTACCGCAACGTGAGCACCCCCGCGACGAAGAAGACGGCGCCGAGGACCCCCCACAGGGTGCTCCCGGTCATCACGCTGCCCTTCGCAACGCCGATGCCCTGCAGGAACCAGACACCACCGATGACGATGAGGACCAGCCCGCCGGCGCGCTGGTAGGGGTTCATGGCGAACCACGGGTTCTTGGAGGGCGGGCGCTCGTCTGTCACAGGATGACGGTACTCGCGTAGCGTGACGGCGTGAGCCCGGACCTGGCACCTGCCGACTACGTCGGCTGTCCCGTCACCGTGACGCAGGCTGTCGCCGAGGGCCGAGCGCTCCGCCCACCGCGCTGGGGGCTGTGGGATGTCGTGTGGGCGCTCATCGCCGCCGTCGTAATCGGCCTGGTCGTAGCCTCCCTGCTGCTCGTTATCGACGCGCCCATGGGCGTGCAGATACTCGTCGGGGTGGTGAGCCCGTGGCTGGCACTCGCCGGCTGGCCGCTGTTCGTGACGGCGTGGCGGGGCAATGGACCGCGCATCGACCTTGGCCTGAGCCTGACGTGGTCCGACGCGGGCTGGGGCGTCATCGCTGGAGCAGCGGGCCTCATGCTGGCCGGGATCGCAGCGGTCATCACCCAGTTGTTCGTACCGGATCTGTCATCCACCGCCGCCGATGTCGCGGGGCAGCTCGAGGACTCTTCGGGCCGGCTGTCACTGACGGTCTTCGCGGCGATCGTCATGGTCGGGGCGCCCATCGTCGAGGAGCTCTTCTTCCGGGGGCTCTTCTTCGCGGCCCTGCGCAAGCGGGGGGTGAGCGCGGTGGCGACGATCATCATCACGGCCGTCGTATTCGCCGGATTCCACTTCGAGCCGGTGCGCTTCTTCGTCCTGCTTCCCACCGGCCTGCTGCTCGGTTGGGTGCGCTGGAAGACGGGCTCGACGGGGTCTTCGATGGTCGCGCATGGGGTGGTGAACGCTCCGGGAGCCATATTGCTGCTCGTGGGCCTGCCCGGGATGGCACCATAGGCGCATGACGGTTTCCCAGCTCGGTGCGTCCGGTTCGCTA
>JAPLBU010000273.1 GCA_026392575.1 Actinomycetota bacterium
GAACTGCTGATCCGCGGGCCGCAGGTCTTCGCCGGCTACTGGAACCGCCCTGACGACACCGCCGCGACGCTGATCGACGGCGGGTGGATCCGCACCGGCGACATCGTGGTCATGGACCGGGACGGCTTCGTCACCATCGTCGATCGGATCAAGGAGCTCATCATCACCGGCGGCTTCAACGTCTACCCCTCGCAGGTCGAGGAGGTGCTGCAGCAGGTCCCGGGCGTGCTGGAGGCGGCCGTCGTCGGCCTGCCGGACGGCTCCGGAGGCGAGCAGGTCGTCGCGGCGATCGTCGTGCAGCCCGGATCCACCCTCGACGCCGATGAGGTTCGCGAGGCCGTCCGCCAGCACCTCACCGCATACAAGGTGCCGCGCCAGGTGTTCATCGTCGACGAACTCCCACGCTCAATGATCGGCAAGGTACTGCGCCGCCAGGTGCGCACGCACCTGCTGGAGCATCCGGACCAGCGGTAGAGGACAGGGCCTCAGGCTCGCTGCAGCAGGTCGAGCAGGTCCTCGTACTGGCCGATGAGGTACACGCTGTCGCCGGCGCACAGGACGGTGTCGGGACGCGGAGGGAAGTGCAGATCCTCGGCGCCCGCTGGCTGCACTGCCACGATGCTCGTCGTCGTACGGAGGTCCCGGATCGCGGCACCGTCGAGTCCGCCGCCCGCAGGGACCGGCAGGCGCACGGCGATGAAGAGAGCCGAACCGACGTAGAACGTTCCGAGCACATCGACTCCAAGCGCCGCGCCGACGAACCATGGCGATGACAGCTCGGCAATCGAGCGCGCAATGCCGGCATCAAGTCCCGTGCCGATCACCCGCGCGAGGTTCTTGCTGAACACCCGCAGCGCGATCGGCACCGGACGATCACCGACAACACCGCGCACGGCAAGCCCGGTCTCGATGTTCACGAGGTCGTCGCTGGTGAGGACAGCGACGCCAGCGGCCCGGTGAATGCCGGCAGCTGCCTGCGTCTCCGGGAGCGTCGCGTCGCCGATCAGCACCGGTATACCGGCGGCTCTCATCTGAGGAACGAACCGCTGCCCTTCGCCACTGTCGATGACGGCCACCTCGTAGCCCGCATCGTGCAGGTCCATGGCCACCTTGCTGCCGACCGCGCCGAGCCCGATCACGACGATGTGACCCTCCATGCCGGTCACCCGCTGACGACCGAGTGACTGCGCGAGCCGACGGGAGACGAGCGCGTTGGTAAGCAGCGCCGTCGCGAGGGCGACCAGCGTGGCCCCCAGCAGGATCAGCACGATCGCCCAGATCCGCAGCCATGTGCCCTGATCGCGGAAGTAGAAGTCACCGAAACCCACCGTCGCGATGGTCTCTGCCGTGAAGTACACAGCATCGAGCACGCTCATCCGGCTGCCGTCGGGCTCCTCGTAGCCCACGGTCAGCACCGTGACGGACAGCAGCGCAAGTGCCGAGAGCACGGCGAAGGCGATCCGGAACGGCCGATCGACCGCGTCGGACATCGCGGCCAACGCCTCCTTGACCCGTCGACGGAAGGTGGGGCCGATCGCCGTGAGCGTGTCACGCTCCGGCTCGAGGCCGGCCTCCCGGAACGCCTGCTCGGTGCCGAGCAGGGTGACCAGGTCACCGGGCTGGACCTCGTGGTCCAAGCTCGGGCCGGACTGGATCGGGGATCCGTCAGCCGGTTGAACAGCGATCGGGGCAAGCTCCCCCCACAGCAGGCCAAACGTGCCGCTGGTGGGACTCGGCAGGGTGGCGACGGAGAACTCCGTGCCACAGAGGGTGATCGCGTGCGTCGTGCGCTGGACGGCCGTCTCCACGAATGACATCGACGCGAGCTCGGCGACATTCAGCACGGCTCCCGGCTGCGTCACCGACGAAAGTGCCTTGCCCACTGAGGCATTCGCCATCCGTACCACGATGCGCACATCGGGCGAGATATCACGAACCAGCAGCGCGAGGCGGATGTTGCGCACGTCGTCGTCCGTGACGCACAGCACCGCGAGCGCGCTCCCCACACAGGCCACGTGCAGGGTGTCCTGGCTGAGCCCGTAGCCGACGAGGTAGGTGACGCCCCAGCGCTGCAGGTCCTCCTGCTCCGTGGGATCGGCATCGGGATCGACGACGATGACCTGCTGGCCGGCGTTGGCCAGCTGGCGGACGACGCGCCGGCCGACGCCGTGGAATCCGAAGACCACGACGTGGCCGCGGAGTTCCGCGCCTGCTGTCACCGCTCCACCCCGATCGCCTCGTGAACCCGGCCCTAGCGGAATCGTGTCACGTTCCGGGGCCAGGTTCGGCTTCGGACGTGGGCTTAGCGAACGAGGGTGATCACGTGGCGGTATGTCCCGTCGGCGTGCCGCGTGGTCTTGACCTCGCCGCTGGCCCCGATGTACTTCCCGGTGCCACCGACGATCGCGATGACGACGGGGCGCATCGCAGCGAGTTCAGCGCTCGCCGCGGGGTAGAACGAGAGCCCCTGGGCCATGATCTGGCCGCCCTTGAGCCGGAATACCAGCTGGCGATGCCGCGCAGTATCCATCACGCGGTCAGCAGCAACGTCGACAGTGAGCACAGTCCCGGCCAGGACACCGGCGCGCTTCCCGGCCGCGGTGCTCAGGTCTGCCGCGAACGCGAATGAGTATCCGGTCTCGCCAAGCGCTGAGGTAGAGAGCTGCACGATGACCGGCTTGGCCTGCACCAGGACGATGGTCGTGGTGTTCGGTGCCGCAAGGGCCGGGACTGCTCCAGCGAGAGTGAGGCCGAGCGCGCAGAGCGCTCCGATCAGGGCATGGCGGACGCGCATGGTCTCTCCTCAGGTGGGCACGGGTGCTGCCGAAGTCAACCACGCCTGGCCCGACAGGGTTCCCGCACGTGCTCAGCAGCGCTTCGACGCCCATGCGGATCTACCGTGGAAACATGAAGGGTCTCGTCATCTATGAGTCGATGTTCGGCGACAACAAGCAGGTCGCTGAGGCGATCACTGCGGGGCTGGTCGATGGGGGCTTGTCGGCCGATGCCGTCGAGGTCGGTGTCGCGCCGACGGCGATCGGTTCCGATGTGAGCCTGCTCATCGTGGGCTCGCCCAATCACGCGTGGAGCATGCCGCGCGCGGCAACACGCGCTGATGCCGCCACCAAGACCGATGTTCCCCTGGTCAGCCAGGGCATCGGCGTGCGCGAATGGCTCGAATCCGCCACCCTGCCTCCGGGCCTGCGGACGGCCGCCTATGACACCCGTGGCTCGCACCCCAAGGCTGTCGTCAAGTTCGATCACGCCTCGACCAGTATCGACAAGGGCCTCACGAAGCTCGGTGGAGTACGCGTCCTGCCGGCCCAGCACTTCCTCGTCGTGGACATGACGGGGCCACTTGAACCCGGCGAGATTGAGCGAGCCAGGGCCTGGGGCGTCGACCTCGTGAGTCGTCTGATGGTGTGACCGCGCAGCCCACCGCCCACTTGCCGACGAGGGCTCGACTCATCTGGTCGTGGTACGCGCCAATCCTGTGGTTCATGCGGGAGCATGGGGGTCATGCCCGCAGCGACAGATCGCACATGTGACCCATCCGGCGGCGCACGATGAGCCGCTGGGCAGTGCACCGCCCTATCCAGGCGCTGATCGTCTGGGCCCTCCTCCTCGTGGCCATCGGCCTCGGTGCCGGCAGGTACGCCGGCTCGTTCAACGACAGCTTCGCGCTGCCCGGTGCCTCCTCGACGACAGCACAGGACATGTTGACGGCACTGGCGGGGAAGCCGACCGACACATCAAGCATCAAGGTGGTGTGGTCGTCGCCCGGTGAATCCGTGACAGCACAGTCGACCAAGGAAGCGATCGACCCCACCCTCAAGGCGCTGGCCGCACTTGAGTTCACGCAGTGCGTCGCAGGACCGTATGGCAAGAACGACGGGACGGACTGCCCGAAGGCAACACCGGTCGACCTGCGCAAAGCCGTGCTGGCAGCGGCTCGCGCCGAACTCTCGAAGAAGACCGGCATCCCCAAGGACAAGCTCGCTGCTGCCGCTGAAGCACTCGACTCGCTGGCACCATTCGAGAAGGCCGACCCGGCCAAGTTGGCCGCGATCGCAAAGGCACTCCCCGAGATCGCCCGACTGGCATCCGCCCCGCGTGCGGTCCTCGACGCCCTGGCGGCTATCAAGCCGTCCGAGCTCTCCTTCGTCATCGGCCTCACTCGCCCCGTTCGCCAAGGCGTCCAAGCCAACCCTCGATGCCCTCGCCAAGCTGACTCCCGCCGACCTGGCCTTCCTCGTCGGGGTCACGCGACCCGAGGTGGTCGCCGTCACGAAGGCCTTCGGTGATCTGGCGGCGTTCTCGCGGATTCCCGAGCCGGTCCTGGCCGCCCTCGCCAAGGCGGATCCGAAGAAGCTCGCGGAGTTCGCGGCGGCCCTTCCGAAGGACGTCAAGGAGGCAACCAAGGGGATGGCCGAGGTCAAGAAGGAGATCGCAGCGGTCGCCAAGGCTGCTGCTGCCACACAGGTGGTCACGTCACCGGTCTCCGCCGACGACACGATCGCCTACGCAACGGTCACCTTCGACAGCTCAACCCTGTCTGCGCGGCAGGCCAACGAGGTGGCAGCGATCATCACGCACGCCAACACGTCGACACTCGTCGTGGGCGGCGCGGGAGCCATCCTCGACTCGGCGGGTGCCGGCCCCGACAGTTCTCAGGGGATCGGCATTCTCGTCGCCATCATCATCCTGCTGCTCGCCTTCGGCTCCCTGATTGCCGCCGGCTTGCCGATCGTCGTCGCCATCACGGGCCTCGTCGCCGGGCAGCTACTGGTCCTCGTCGTGGCCCGCTTCACCGACGTCGCTTCCTTCGCTCCCACACTCGCCGCGATGATCGGGCTCGGAGTCGGCATCGACTACGCCCTGTTCATCATGAACCGGTTCAACCAGGGCGTGCGCTCCGGCATGGCCCCGAAGGACGCCGCGATCACTGCCGTCGGCACCGCGGGCAAGGCCGTGGCGTTCGCCGGATCCACTGTCATCGTCGCCCTGCTCGGGATGTTCGTGCTGCGCATCAACTTCTTCAACGGCCTCGCTCTCGCTGCGGCCACCGCGGTGCTCATGGTCATGCTGTCAGCCCTGTGGATGCTGCCGGCGCTGCTGTCACTTCTCGGGGCGCACTCCCTTGGACTGCGGATGCCGTGGGCCAGGCACCCCAAGGCGTTCGACCCTGCAGCATCGCGGTGGAACTCGTACGGTGCACTGCTGCAGCGCCGTCCGCTGATTCCCGCGGTGCTTGCCCTGCTCGTGGTCGGCGTGCTCGCCTTCCCGGCCGCATCCATGACCATGGGCTTCCCGGATGACTCGAGCGCGGCCGTGGGCAGCCCGCAGCGGGTTGGATTCGACCTGCTCGCCAAGGGGTTCGGCCCGGGCGTGAATGGCCCGTTCTTCATTGCCGTCCAGACACCAGAGGATCACGACTTCGCAGCTCTGGAGAAGGTCATCAAGGCACTCGAGGCGACCCCGGGAGTCACGCAGACGATCCCGTCCTCGGGCATGATGCCGATCCTCAAACTCGACCCGGCGATCTTCGGATCCGGGGGCACCGTGACATCGGTGATCGTGCAACCGAGCAGCGCACCTTCGGATCCAGCAACGACGAAACTCCTCGACGTCATTCGCACCGAGACAGCACCAAGGCTCCTCGCCGATACCGGCACGCAGATCTACGTGGGCGGGACGCAGGCGGTGGCCGAGGACTTCACGGCGGAGCTGACGGCCGCGCTGCCGGTCTTCCTGCTCCTGGTGGTCGGCCTGGGCTTCGTGGCTCTCATGCTGCTGTTCCACTCGCTGGTTATCCCGCTGACGGCCGCCATCACATCGCTGCTGAGCTTCGCCGGCGCGTTGGGCGTCACGGTCGCCGTCTTCCAATTCGGCATCGCCGACTCGATCCTCGGCGTGACAGGAACCGGACCGATCCTGCCGTTCCTGCCGATCATGGTGTTCGCGATCCTCTTCGGCCTGTCGATGGACTACCAGGTGTTCCTCGTGTCTCGCATGCGCGAGGAATGGGAGGCGTCGCACGACAACGCTCGCGCGGTTCGGCTGGGCCTCGCCGGCTCCGGCCGTGTCGTCGCGCTGGCCGCAACGATCATGACCAGCGTGTTCCTGTCATTCGTCCCGACACCGCTCGACACCATCAAGCTGTTCGGTGTCGCACTCGCCTCTGCCGTGCTCATCGACGCGTTCATCGTCCGACTGGTCCTGGTGCCATCGCTCATGAGCCTGTTCGGCCGGGCGAACTGGTGGATGCCGCGCTGGCTCGGTCGCTTCCTGCCGAATATCCGCCTTGAATAGGCCACTCTCCCGACGCACCGCCGTCGCGCTGTTCGCGGCAGTGGTCTTCGCCGCCTCTCTGCTGGCTCTCACTCCCCCGGCCGCGGCTGGGCCCGCTGACAGGGGATCCACCCTGCGGCTTGATCCGCAGGTGCTCGAGGCCAACGGAATCCGCACGGCCTACGCCATCCTTGGACCCGACACCCCCGACCCCCTTCTGCTGCTCAACGGCACCGGGTCTCCGATGTCGCAGTGGGACCCTGCCCTGCTGTCAGCCGTGTCGCGCACCCGACGCGTCATCGTCTACGACTACCCGGGGCTCGGCGCATCTGCGCCGATGACCGGACGACTGACGTTCGACCGGCTCGCCGCCCATGCTGCCGCGCTGATCGAAGAGCTCGGATACCGGCAGGCGGACGTCCTGGGCTGGTCAATGGGCGGCTTCGTGGCCCAGCGGCTGGCCGTCCGATTCCCCGAGCGTGTGCATGCATTGATCCTGGCCGGGACCAACCCCGGCGGACCGCGAACAGCGCTGGGGCCCACGTGGGTTCAGGAGGTGGACTCCGATGCCGACGCCACCGCACGGAGTTACGTGCTGACGAACTACCCACCGGGCCGTCGCGACCGGGGCTGGGCGTTCGTTCGACGCGTCAATGCGGCGATCGACGAGGGCCGCTTCCCACCCGACCGCATCCCGGCCTCCACCTATGACGCGATGGTTGCGGCAGAGAATCCGTGGCTCACTTCCAGCGAGAACCTCACCCAACTGCGGAAGATCTCTGTGCCGGTCCTCGTCATCACCGGTGCGCAGGATGTCGTGACTCCGCCGGCGAATTCGCGGACCATTGCCGCTGCAATTCCCGACGCCCGCCTGCGCCTCGTCCCGCACGCCGGTCATTCGTTCCTGTTCCAGAAGCCACGCCTGATCGCACGCACAATCGACGTATTCCTCTCCTGACTCGGCGGTGCTAGCGTTCCGAAATGGCCATGCCCCTCGCATCGCGCATCCTTGCCCGCTTCGGCGTCGCCGCGCTGATCGTCGGATGCGGTGCACTCGCCACCGGGTCCTCCGCCCACGCGGCCGACGGCAGCCCCGATCTCGGTCGCTACCAGCGCGTGCAGCCGCGCGTCGACTACACCGTCTACGGGCCGACGACCTCCTTCGGTCTGCCGCGAACGAGCTTCCAGGTGAACTCATGCGGTGGTGGTCGCAGCGACTTCATCACCGCTGACTACGGAAAGCAGGCGACCGCGACCAGCCCATGGCTCTCCCTGCAGGAGTCGCCTGGCTCCGACGGCTGCGTCGACGGACCCGATGGCGTCGGACCGGCCGCCACGTTCACGGTCAACGGGGCCCGCGCACACGTGCTCGGCTCCTGCGCCGGCGGGAAGTCGACGTGCGCACACTCGACGGCAGCCCTGGTCAAGAAGCAGGCGTACACGATCGTCACCCTGCCCGGCTCCGCCGACCGCCCCACCAAGACGCACGTCGAGGTCTACAGCCAGGCGATGACCCTGGCCCAGATCAAGGCCTTCATCCGGGGTCTGGTCCCGGCCACCTGACCGCAGGCAAGTCGACGCGGACCGGGAAGTGGGATGCTACCCGGTTGCTACCCTGGTAGCATATGGGGATGAAGCTCAGTGTCAGCCTCCCCGACGAAGACGTCGCCTTCCTCGACACGTTCGCGGACCAGGCCGGCATGGATTCTCGATCGGCTGTCGTCCAGCGTGCCATCGCCCTTCTGCGTGCGGCGGAACTCGTCGGTGACTACGAGACCGCTTTCAGGGAGTGGGACAAGGCTGGCGATGCGGACGTCTGGGCCGCGACGGTCGGCGATGGGATCTCGGGCCGATGAGGCGCGGTGACATCTGGCTGTTCGACCTGGAGCCGGCTCAGGGGTCCGAGGCGAACAAGGTGCGGCCCGGCATCATCGTCAGCAACGACGGCGCGAACCAAGCGGCTGTCCGCTCTGGATCGGGCGTCGTGACGATGGTTCCCCTGACCACCAACACCCGCGCCGTCTATCCGTTTCAGGCTCTACTCCAACCAGCCGAGACCGGACTGAACACAGCATCAAAGGCGCAGGCCGAGCAGGTGCGGTCCGTGACAGTCGGCCGAGCCACCCGACACGTCGGCAGTGTCCCGGGTTCAAGCATGGTGCGCGTCGACGAGGCATTGCGCGTGCACCTCGGGCTCTGAGCTCGTAGCCCACCCCGTCCGCACTACTGCCCGTCGAACGCCACCCTCAATCGCATGCGGCTGATGTTGTCGCCCTCAGCGCCCATCTCGTACGCCAATCCCGCAGCGGTGATGTCCGGGTACGTCTCCATGTCTGGCGACTGGGCCTCGAAGTACTTCCACACACTCGACATGTTCACGAATGCGGCGATGGCCGCATCATCAACGATCACCTTGTCGAAGGAGGGCAGATCGGACAGCGTGCCGCCGCCAGCCCGCGCGAAGGGATCGTCCTGATCGGACGAGCTCAACTCGACGTATGACGTGCCATCGGCCCCGGCGCCATCGGCCACGCGGACAGCATCAACCATCCCGCCGGCCTCCAGCAGGCTCCCGACATCAGAGGGGGTGGTCGTATCCGTCTGCGCGAGACGAACACCGATGAGGGGCGGGTTCTCGAAGCCGCCGCTGCCCTCCACCGCGAACGCCGTCATCGTCGATGACAGCACGCGGATGACGTCGTCGACGCCCAGTCCCGTCTCCGCGTCCACCTGCTCCGCCAAGTCCGTGACGGCGGCCACGACGTCGGCCGGAAGGGAGCCGAGATCAGCACTCGGAGACATCCATGGCGGGGTGTCGCCGTTGACAGCGAAGTCCGAGGCCACGGTGAGCAGTTCCAGGACATCCGGCTCGACTGCCAGTCCCATCGCGACCCGCCCCGTCAGCGAGAAGTCCTCGGTCGATGGCAGGTCGGTGCCCGCAAGCTCGTCGATCGACTGCTGCGCGGCCTGCGACGCCGCAACATCCGCCCAGCCGACGACGATCTGACCGCCACCGAGCTGCGACATGTCCGCCTGGAATGACGCCGAGTCCGCGAGCCAGCTCTTCGCCCCGGTGACTGCGTCGACCTGCTCCTGGGACTCCGCGATGACGGCGTACCCCTCCCGAACCATTGCGTATGCCGCATCGGGCGCGTAGGACGTGAAGAACGATGTCATCGCGGTCTCGTCATCAACCCTGACGATGAACACGGGCGCCACGTCGCCCGAGCTCGTGGGGACTGCCGCCACTGCCGCACGGTCACCTGCCCAGGAGTCGATGTCCTGCCACGTGAACTCCGCTCCATCAAATGCGCCGGAGCTGGTCAGGGCATCGCCGATCGGGTCAGCCGAGTCCGGGTCGACCGAGAAGCCCATGTCCGAAGGGAGGTTGTCGCGCAGGAAGCGCAGCGCGTTGACCTTCTGCCCGGCTGATGGGTCCAGATCGAGCTTCACGAAGGCGATCGTGTCGGCCGGCATCGCCGCCTCCGGCTGTGGGCCCCGGCCTGAGAGGAGAACGAAGGCCGCGACTGCTGCGCCAGCCAGCACGACCGCACCGACCACGACCGCTCCGACGATGATCGGCCAGCGCGTCCGACTTGCGGGCGCGGGCGCAGTGAGAGCAACCGGTTCCGTGACTCCCTCGGTCATCGCTGCTCCGCTCTCGTCCCTTGGTCGGCCAACCTTAGGCCGACCGATGTGGCCGTTGCGAACGCTACGGTCGCTGATGGACGACCAAGGGCAGCACGTGGTCGGCGCCCGCCTCGCGCAGCAGTGCACCGGCGATCGTCGCCGTCCAGCCTGTGCGCCACGCATCGTCGACGAGCAGCACGGTCTCGCCGTCGAGCGTGACCCCGGGCAGCAGACTCAGACGGCTGCCCTGCACCTGGGCGCGTGCCTTCGCCGACATATCCGACTCGGATGCGACCCCGTCGATCCCCAGAGCGTCGATCACCGGCAGCCGGCCGAGATCCCCGATCGCGGCAGCGAGGCTTCGAACCATCTCAGGATGCCGCGTGCTCGGGATGGGCACGATGACCGTTGGCCGCTCGATCCACTGATCCCGCCAGCGCGCGAGCACCTGCGTCATGCCATCGATCACGGCAGCCGGGACGGGCGCGTCCGGACCATTGGCGAGCCGCACGGCATCGGGCCACGCGGGGTCGTTGGCGAAGGCCAGCGCCCGACCGGGCTGGATCGCCAACCCGGAGCCGATGCGACCGGACCGCGCGAGGCCGGGGGCCCACTGCTTGCGCGGCTCGAGCACGACATCGGCCCCACGCAGGTAGGCCAGCGCGTTCGCGACGCTCGCCTGCGACGCCGCTGCGTTGAGTCCCGCCGGCAGCACACCTGTGCAGACGGAGCAGCGGCCGCAGTCTGACGCGGCGGGATCGTCGAGCGCCTCGCGCAGCACACCTTCGAGGCAGCGCGCTGATCGTGCGTAGGAGCGCATGAGCGCCGCCTCGTTCTCGCGGGCTGCGAGCAGTGCGGCATAGCGCACGCGGTCGTAGATCCACGGGTTGCCCGTCGCCGCCCAGCCGTCGATCGTGCGTTCCACGGCTCCCTCGACCGCTAGCACCTTCACGAGCAGCTCGAGCCGGCCGCGACGGATGCCAGTGGCAACTTCCAGCGCCGGAACGCTCATCGACCCGCCGGACTGAACGAGTTCGGCGAGCACCGCATGTGCATCGTCCTCGCGCGGAATCGATGCCGTGGCGAAGTAGCGCCAGATGTCCTCATCCGCAGGCGTCGGGATCAGCACGACCTGCGCCGTATCGAGGGCACGACCCGCGCGACCGACCTGCTGGTAGTAGTCGACGGGCGAGCCCGGCGAGCCGACATGCACCACGAAGCCGAGATCGGGCTTGTCATATCCCATGCCGAGGGCGGAGGTTGCGACCACGGCCTTGATCGCATTGATACGCAGCTCCTCCTCGACCGACTGGCGCTCGTCGGTCAGCAGCTGGCCGTGATAAGCGCGCACGACATGGCCGCGGTCGAGAAGGAAGGCCGACAGTTCGGCTGCCATCTTGACCGTCGGCACGTAGACGATGCCGGATCCGGGAAGGCGATCGAGATGCTCGTCGACCCATGCAAATGCCTCCACCTCCCCCAGACGTGGCAGGACGGTCAGGTGCAGGGACGCGCGCGCGAGCGGGCCGCGCAGCACGAGCGTGTCAGCGCCCAACTGCTCAGCCACGTCGTCGCTGACCCGGGTGTTGGCCGTGGCCGTCGTCGCGAGGACGGGGAGGTCGGGTCGCTGCACGAGGACGGTGGCCAGACGCCGGTAGTCGGGGCGGAAGTCGTGGCCCCAGCTCGACACGCAGTGGGCCTCGTCGATCACCAGCATGCCGAGCTGCGCCAGCAGGTCGGGCAGCACATCTCGGGCAAATGTCGGGTTGGCGAGGCGTTCGGGACTCGTCAGCAGGACATCGAGGTTTCCCGCGCGCAGATCGGCCTGGATCTCGGGCCAGTCGCTGAAGTTCGACGAGTTCAGCGTCGCGGCGCGCAGCCCGGACTTCTCCGCAGCGCTCACCTGGTCCCGCATGAGTGCGAGCAGCGGAGAGACGACCAGCGTCGGCCCCGCTCCCGCGTCGCGCAGCGCCTTCGTCGCCATCCAGTAGACCGCGGACTTGCCCCAGCCCGTTGCCTGCACGACAAGGGCCCGTCGACCCTCGCACGCAAGTGCCGTCGCAGCGGCCAGTTGGTCGGGTCGGACGGTCGCCCCCGGGCCTGCGATACCAGCAAGGACGGATGCGGCAGCCGCTTGCAGCTGCTCAGGTGTGGCGAGCCGTGAAGGGGGCATGCGTCAGGCGGCCGCGCCTGGGGACGGACTGTCCCCATAGGAGTGCGCTTTCGCGTAGCGGCCACCGGCGACATCCATCATCAGCTCGCCGACCTCTGTCGCCTGCTCCGGAGTCAGGACGACATCAGCGGCCGCAGCATTCTCCGCCAGATAGCTGCGCCTCTTGGTCCCCGGAATCGGCACGACGTCGTCACCCTGAGCCAGCACCCACGCGATCGCGAGCTGGCCTGATGTGCAGCCAAGGTTCGCGGCGTACTCCTCCACGGAACGCACGAGCGTGCGGTTGTGCTCGAAGTTGTCGTCGGAGAACCGCGGACCGCCACGCCGGTAGTCGGCAGCATCGAGCGCCGCAAGACCGGCGATCCTGCCGGTGAACAGTCCGCGCCCGAGCGGGGAGTACGGGACGATCCCGATCCCCAGTTCGCGCGCGACCGGCAGCACCTCTGGTTCGAGGTCACGGGTCCACAGCGACCACTCGCTCTGCAGTGCGGCGATCGAGTGCACGGCATTCGCCCGACGCAGCGACTCGGCGCTCGCTTCCGACAGCCCCAGGTAGCGCACCTTGCCAGCGGAGACCATCTCGGCCATCGCGCCGACGGTCTCCTCGATCGGGATGGTCGGGTCTACGCGGTGCAGGTACCAGAGGTCGACATGATCGGTGCGCAGTCGACGCAGGCTGCCCTCGATCGCAGCCCGGGCATTCTCCGGCCGACCATCCACCGTGCCGTCCGGT
>JAPLBU010000400.1 GCA_026392575.1 Actinomycetota bacterium
ACCGTGCGGGGCATGCCCTCGACCTGGTCGATGAAGCTGAACTCGATCAGTTCCCGTCTGGCGTCCAGGTAGTTATCGTCCTGCCGGGCGTTGAGGTCCGGCAGGTCGTCGTCCTCCTTGATCGCGTTGACGAGCGTGTCGACCACACGGTTCACGACGCCCTGGACACTCGTTGAATCCCACGGATCATCGATAAGCCCGTCGGCGGCGATCGCATTGAGCACCTCCACCCGGACCATTCCGTAGTAGTCACGGAGCTGCCAACCGAAGTGGGTGTCCTGAGCCTTCTCGTCGAACAGGTCGGTGCGGGCCACCAGCCAGTCGACGAACCCTCGGGCGTAGTCGCCGACCGTCGGCATCGGCCCGGCGAGCGAGGAGCGGAACTCCCCGAACAGCACCGACACCGGGACGCGCATGATGGCCGCCGACCCGCTTGTCAGCATCACCACGCGATGCCCGTCGCCGAGGTCGAATAGCTTCTCGCTCGTCTCGAGGGTGCGCAACTGCGCACCATTCGAGACCGTCCGCACCGAGTCCGAGGCAATCGCGACGGCCTCCATGTTGAATAGCGCCACTTGAGATGTCACTTCGCTCCCCCTCGTTCGCTCTTGATCTGCCGGCGGGCCTGCTCGCGCCGGCCCTTCGATGCGTTCTTGCTGCACCACCACGCGGAGTACCCGAACCGAAAAGCATCCGGGTGCTCCTTGTTGACGCGGCGACGACGACGCCGATACCCGTCTGCCTGAGAGCTCCAGTCGTCGACGTACTGCTGAAGTTGCTCATCCGAAAGGTCGACAACCTCCGGTTCCACCCAGTCCAGCCAGATCGGGTCACTGCCGTACGCGCTTTCTTCCATGCCTTGTCCTTCCGCACTTCCCCTCCATACGAGGGGCGGATCTTCCTCCGGGGCCACCGTGCGCGGAAGCTGCGCGGTTGGCTGCTGGCAGGCCGGAGGGCTTGGCGCCAGTCGTCTTGATCCGAGATGAATGTAGAACGCACCCCTGACACTCAGGAGGTGCACAACCGGGGCCCTGAGGCGGCTCAGCACCCCCCTTGATCGCCTGTGAGCGGGAGGTCGAACAGCGCCGGCTGCCGGGGATCGGTGTTGGCCGCATCCCACTGACACGTGCAGCCGTAACGGTGGTCGAGGTCGTAGCACACGTCATCCCCCTGCAAGTCGACGAGATCCTCCAGATCGGAGACGGACGGAACGCCGGAATCCCGGGTCAGGGTGACCGTGCCCTCACAACACAGGCTGTCGGCATTGCCGCTCGCCAGCGCGCAGGCCAGGTAGTTGATCAAGGCCAGGATGTCCTGGACGTCAAACACATCTTCAACAACAAGAACTGCCAAGGTGACTCCTTCATCGGGTTGTTGTCATGCGCAGGTCGCCGCCGGCCGGGATCGCCAGCCGTTGGTATGAGTCGGGCACGGCCTCGGCAAGTGCCGGGCCGTGTCTCGCGCACGCTATGGAGTTATCAAGGATCGACGGATCAACCCTCGGCCCGTTAGGGCAGACGGCAGAGCCCACCAGGACGACATGCCGAAGCAAGCCGAGCTGACCGGTACGTGCTGTGAGTTGGTGTTACAAGACCAGAACGGTCATGTTCATGAGGTACTCCCCCTGCTCGTCCTTCCCGGGCACTTTCTGTGCCGGGCGGATCTCCTCAGACCACCGTTTGACGACTATTCGCGGTTGGTACCGGCAAGCTGAGGCTTGGCGCCGGTGTCTTGTGATCCGTTGAGAAGAGTACTCCTACGCGCTGACAATTGCCAGCCCCGAAATCGGGCATACCTGATCGGTAGCAACATGTTCCGATTCATGGCATCAGACCGCATTGACATACTGGCCCGACGCAATCGATGACGCGGGGGAAGCATATGACAAGCGGTGAGACGGTGACGATCACCGGCCCGGTGGTGTTCTTCACCGGAGCTGGCGCATCCGTCGGTGCCGGCCTGCCCACGTACCGCGGCACCGGCGGAATGTATGAAGACACGACCCTCGAGCCACCCCATGCGCGCGATGTCACCCTCAAAGGGCTGCCGGCATTGTGGGCGCGATTCGGTCCACGGTTGCGACGGGCCGAGGCAGTCACGCCTGCCGCCGCACATCAATCGATCGCGGCACTCGAGCACGACCACGGACTCGACGTCACGGTCGTCACGCAGAATGTCGACGGCCTGCATACGGCGGCGGGCAGCACCTCGGTGCTCGAGCTGCACGGATCGCTGCAGCGGGTTCGCTGCATGGAGTCGAACCACACCTCTGCGCTAGTTGACGTCACGTGGCGGAACGACGGAGTGCCACTGTGCCCGACATGCGGCGACGTGTGCCGGCCCGATGTCGTGCTGTTCGGCGAGAGCCTTCCCGCAGGCACGTGGGACGGGGCTGCGGCAGCAATCCGCGACGCTGCCACGATCGTTGGAGTCGGCACATCAGCGCAGGTCTACCCAGCCGTCCTGCTCATCGTTGATCATCGGACTGAGCACGCACGGCGGATCTGGATCAACCCCGAGACGCCGCCGCCCACAGACGGCTGGCAGTGGATCATGGCCACGGCCGACGAGGCACTGGCCAGGCTGCGGGGCCCTTCGACTAGGTCGACGACAGATGAGTGAGTGCCGCCCAAGACACGTCGTCGATGTCGCGCAGGCCGGCACCATTGGCGATGAGTTCCTCGGCCTCACGGGTTGAGATCGCTCGCTTCTCTCCGGCGTCGCCCCTCCCGAAGAAGGTGTCCCAGTGGAACAGCGCCTCCTTCCACTCCCCCCGGTCGGGCGACCAGCGTTCGAGCAGGCCGCCCTGGCGCCGGATGACCGCGTACGGTTGGTCATCGAGCATCATCGCGAAGTAGTGCACCTCGTCGTCGGGCACGGCGTTCCCTAGTGGGGTTCGTCGCAGATGCCACTGGCGGGCAGCGCGATGTGGTGAACCGGGCAGATGGAGAACTGCGCCGCAGCGTCTATCCCGCGATCGCACTTGCTGCACACCTTCAGCTCGGCGAGCTGCTCCGGGGTGCCGACGACAGGGTCCACCTCGAAGGTCGGGCAGTCCCGGTAGTGCTTGCCGTTACCAGCGGCTGCTGGGATGCCCGTTCGGGCCTCAGAAATCGCGCTTGTTGCGAGAACGATTGCGCCGAGCAGCGTCGTTGCGGCCACTCGACTCCATGGCCACGTCCTCCATGAAGGACTTCCGCGACCGGAAGGTGTCCTGCTCGCGCGCCCCACGAGCCAGCTTGTCGAGCTGCTGCTGCTCCTCACCGAGGCGTGAGCGCAGTTCGGCCGCGTTCTGCACGGCGTCGGAGATCCCGTGCATCGCAGCGCCCAGGATGCCGGACTGCTCGTTCATGAGTCGGGCAGCGGTGTCGGAGTCGCCGTGGCTCAGGGCCTCGGTCGCCTGCTTCTTGGCACGTGTCGTCTCGGCCAGCAGGCGGGCGGTCGTCACGGTCGGGTCGGGTACGCGGCCGGAGGCTTCATCACCAGGGACCACGTTGACGGCCATTGGCCAGGTAATCGTCTGCGCGACGAGGTCGGGCAGGGTGACGTAGTCGATCGTGAAGGTTGCGAGCTGGTGATGACCGAGCGCCGCGACGGCGGGGACGGAGAAGTGCACGAGCAGTTCGCGGGTCTCCCCGGCATACAGGTCGCCCAGCGGGATGACAAGCACCTTGTCACCGCTCGCATCGGTCTCGATCCAGCGGCGCACGTCGTGCAGAGTGCCGATCCCGTCGAGGAGCGCGGGATCGCTCGGCTTGATCCGCACGAACGCGTTCATGATCGCCTTGCTCAGCAGGTCGCCCGCCTCCTCGCTGACGACCGCAGCAGCATCGTCGGGCGTGTAGGCGAAACGGTGGCTTCCGTTGCCGCACGTGGCGACTTCGTTCAGCAGCGTCTCGTCATAGCCGGAGCCGATGCCGATGGTGCTGCTGGTGATGCGCTCGTCGTGAGCCTGTGTCGCCAGTCCGCCGACCTGCAGCGGATTGGTGATGCCCGCATTCGCATGACCGTCCGAGAGCAACAGCACGGTTGCGCCCGTGGTGCCCAGGTTGCGACGGGCCTCCGAGAGTCCGAGCAGGTAGCCGCCCGAGAGGTCGGTCGAGCCGCCGGCGCGGATCCCCTCGATGAGCCCGTGCACAGAAGGTACGTGGTGATCGCGAATGGGTCGGGCCGGAATGGTCACGGCCGCGGTGTCGTCGAACGTGACGACTCCGAACGTGTCCTGCGGCTTGACCCGGTCGAGCAGGGCGTGCAGGCTCGATCGCACGGCATCCAGCGGCTCCCCGCTCATGGAGCCCGACCGGTCGACGACGACGATCAGCGTCTCGCCGGGACGGTCGGCAACCTCGACCGGGATCGGGGCCTCGAAGGTGAGCAGGCAGGTGACTTCGTCGTCCTGCTGCAGGGCGAGCACGTCGACATCGAGCTGGGCATTGAGTTTCATGGCGTCCCCGTTCCACCGAAGCCTTCGCCTCGATTGATCTGTTGCGTGAGTGGTTTCGTTATGTCAGGCCGGTCTGACAGCGGCGGCCAGCGCCGGGTTGGGCGACGCCGCAGGAAGGGCATCGCACACCTGTTGCAGGGCCACGTTCGGCTCGATACCGCAGTGACGAACCGAATAGAGCGCGGCCACGGACGGCGTCCGCGACTGGGCCGCCACGCAGTGGAGCAGCACCCGCTTGCCCTCTGCCCGGTAGGCGGCCACCGCATCCGCGGCTTCCTCCATTACCAGCCGCAGGTGCGGGTTGTCCGACGCGCTCGACGTATCGATGAGCCGAACTTCGATGCGGTCATCGGGGGCCAGGGCGAAGTGGGCGAGGTCATCGGTGCCCACTCGGCACAGGGACACGACGGCATCGATCCGTCCGCCCGGGATGGACTGCTGGCCGTATGCCGCATCGCTGCCGGACAGCACAACCCCGTCGTCGTGCGGGTGCACGGCCAAGGCATCCCTGCCACGCCAGCCCGAGTACGACTGGTGGGCCGCATGCGGCCAAGTTGACTGATCCACTCCCCCGCGGTGGATCGCGTCGGCCACGCGGATGAGGTCGGCGTCACGCATCCCCGGCCAGCCGAACACCCGGCGGCGCCATTGCAGCGGCACGGCCGAGTACCCCCACATTGCGCCCAGCAGGGCGCCAGCAACGCAGGCCACGGTGTCGGTGTCACCACCGAGCTGCAGGTGCCGGCCCGGCTGGTCGTCCGGCACGGGTGTGCCAGTGACGGCGCCCCAGGCCGCCCGCAGGGTCGTCACGCAGTACCCATTGGATGGGTGTGATCGGTAGTAGTCGACCGGGGACGTGTCGTACGACTCGGCCAGCACGCGACGCCAGTAGTCGGCGTCGACGGGCAGGTACGTCGCAACATCCGCATCAACCGCTGCGGCGAGTGACGCCAGGTCGGACGGGTCGTCGCTGCGCAGCGCGGCGCGGATGGCGATGCACCACACCGCGCACGCCTGACTCGACAGATCGTCCGCATGCGTCATCGATGCGAGTCGCAGGGCTGCACGCACCATCGCTTCCGGATCCGAGTGGAGAGCCATCGCGACACCTGCTGTGCGCATGAGCGCACCATTGCCACCACTGCTGCCCGGGCTTCGGGCCTCCTTCGCATCAGCGACGGCTCGGAAACGCTGGCCAAGTCCGGGGACCGGCAAGGTTGCGACCTCCCTGAACACTGCGGAGGAGTGGTTGCCGATGTCCTTGAGCCGAGCCGGAGACTGGTACCAGTCCTGCAGGTGCGCGGCCACGGCATCCTCGCCCTCGGTGGTCCGCAGGTCGGCGCCGTCAGCGGCTGCGATTGCTATGGCGAGCAACTGGGCGGTGTCGTCCGTCCACTCCCCTGGCTCGAAAGCCCCCTGGCCGCGCATCGTCACGGGCCGATCGGCCGGCACCGGGGCGCCGAACTCATACCCCGCACCGAGCGCATCAGCGCAGGCTGCTCCGATCAGAACCCCCGTCATCCGGTCGGCTGTCACTACTTGTCCCATGGCGCCTCCTCTATGTTTTCTCACTTCTGCGATTACCTTAGCACATGATTCCGCAAAGTTGCGATAACCTTCTCCCGTGACCGGAGCCAGCACCAACGAACTCGCCCAATTCCCCCGCCCGAGCATTGCCGTGGACGTAGCTGTCCTGACGGTTACCGACCAGGGCGAGCTCGGCGTCTTGCTCCACCGACGCACGGGTGACAAGGCTGGCACGTGGGCCCTCCCCGGCCGATTCCTGCGCGAGCGCGAGCGCCTCGCCGACGCCGTCGAGCGGACCCTCGACGAGAAGTGCGATCTACCCTCGCTAGCCCTGGATGATCGGACCCCACGCCAGCTGCACGTATTCGACGACCCGGATCGCGACGACCGTGGCTGGGTGCTCTCCGTCGCGCACCTGCTCGTGCTGCCGATCGAGCACCTGGAGCCCGTCGTCGCGACGCACCCCGACCTGACGATCGCGCCCATCCGAGATGACCGCGCCGCCCTGCCCGGCAAGCAACGGCAACTCCCCTACGGCCAGGACGAGATCGTCGCGCGGGCTCACGACGAACTGCGCCGCGCCTACCGCGAGACCCCAGACCCCGAGCGCTTCCTCGACTCAGAGGAATTCACTCTCTCCGAGCTCGGCACCGTGCACTTCGCCATCCTCGGCAACGACCACTGGGCCGTCGACACGTTCCGGCGCAAGATGTCGCGTCAGCTGCACGACACCGAGAAGCAATCACGCGGTGTGACGGGGCGGCCCGCCGCGATCTACCGCCGGATGCGGTGACCCAGGTAGATCGCCTCCCCCACACGAAGGCGACGAACCACGCATGTCAGACCCACCACCCATACTGAAGTCAGAGGTTCGCTGACGCTGTCGCCTACGCATCAGCCCTGCACGCCACCCAGATCCGCAAGGGCACACGCGTCCCCTACATCGCCCACCTGCTCGGCGTCGCCAGCCTCGTGCTCGAGGCCGACGGTGACGAGGACATGGTGATCGGCGGACTGCTGCACGATGCCGCCGAGGATCAAGGTGGTGAGCTCCGACTGCACGACATCGAGGCCCGGTTCGGTCCCACTGTCGCCGGCTACGTGCGCAGTTGCAGTGACTCCCTCGTCGAGGACAGCAAGCAGAAGGCCCCGTGGCCAGAGCGCAAGCGCGATTACCTTGCGCACCTCGCGCAGGCCGACGTCAAGACCGTCACGGTCTCGATGGCCGACAAGGTCCACAACGCCCGATCGATCATCACCGATCTGCACAACGGCATCTGGGTCTTCGACAAGTTCAAGGCCTCGCCCGAAGACACCATCTGGTACTACGCCGCCTGCCTCGAGGTGGCCCGCAGCAAGGGCGTCTCCCGAGCCCTGGTGACCCCACTCGAGCGAGCCATCCAGGGCATGCGCGACGAGGTCGCTGCCTGGCCGGATCGCGATGCCCGCTGACGGTGTGGTCGGCGCGATCCTGGGCGACCTCGTGGGATCGGTCCACGAGTCCCGCTGGCGCAAGGTGCCCGATCGTCAGTTCCCGTTCCTGACCGAGGAGTCTCGCTTCACCGATGACACCGTCTTGACGCTCGCCGTCGCCGAGGCCGTACGCCTCAACGTCGACTTCGCTGAGCCGATCGCCCGCTGGGCCAACCGCTACCCGCATGCCGGCTTCGGCGGGATGTTCCGCAGCTGGATGGCATCGGCGGATCGGCGGCCGTACAACAGTTTCGGCAACGGGTCGGCCATGCGGGTCTCCCCCGTCGCCTACGCCTCGGATGACCTCGAAACAGTGCTCGCCCTCGCCGCCGCGAGCGCAGTCGTCACGCACGACCACCCCGAGGGCATCAAGGGCGCTCAGGCAATCGCGGGAGCCATCCTCATCGCACGCACGGGTGGATCACCCGACGACATCACGGATCTCGTCGCCGGTCGCTTCGACTACGACCTGAGCCGCTCGGTCGAGACCTGGCGGAGCGAGACGACATTCGATGTCACCTGCCAAGGCACTGTCCCTGCCGCCGTTCAGGCCTTCCTCGAGGCCAGTGACCTGGAATCGGCGATCCGCAATGCCGTCTACATCGGCGGGGATGCCGACACGCTCGCTGCGATTGCGGGCTCGATCGCGGGAGCGGCCTACGGAGTCACGGCCGATCAGCGATCAGCGGCCGTTGCCCGCCTGAACGATGACCTGCGAGCGGAGTTCGAAGCATTCGAATCGAGTTATGCCGCGAGCAGCACCGACGAGTAGTCGGGTACGGGAACCGGTTCGCCGCCGTCAGGGCTGTCCCCTCAGCTCCACCAGCATCAGAGGAGTGTCAAGCATCAGGCGGAGCCACCGTAAGGGCTCAGCCGAAGCCAATCTGTCAAGCATCAGGCGGAACTACACACGCAAGGAGTGGGGCGGGTCGGGCTCGAACCGACGACGACCAGATTATGAGTCCGGGGCTCTAACCAGCTGAGCTACCGCCCCCGCGGAGTGCGCCCAGCCTAGCCGCCAGATGGCGTCCGATCCGGCTCCCCTACTCGCTGAACCGCAAGGTCTGGCCGTGGAGCGCCAGGCCGACGCTTACCAGGTTCGACGTCGGCTCGTTCGCCGCTGCCCAGGCGCATGCGGAATCGCGCGATCAACCTCTGACCGGTGCGGCAGGGCGTACTGGGGCGCACCGATGTCGGCACCCAGGGAGAACCATGCAGAGTCAACCGCGCAGGCACACCAGCCTCACCCGAAGCGCGATCGTCTTCCTCACAGCGATGGCCCTGTTCGGCGGGGGAATCGTCGTGACAGCAGGCCCCGCCACGGCAGCGCCGACAGCCGGCGCCAAGTGCAAGAAGGTCGGGAAGGTGACGGCCAACGGTCTGATCTGCAAGCGGAAGAACGGCAAGAAGGTCTTCGTCCGGCTCCCCGCATCCTCCCCGACGCAGCCAGACAGCCCCCAGTCTGAGACATCGGTATCGACGGAGTTCTCAGCGGCGGAGAAGGCGACCCTGAAGCGGGTCTTCCAGGAAACGCTGACGGGAAGTCAGGTCGACCGGACGTTCACCGAGAACAACAGCCTCACCCAACTGATCTGGCACCTGTGCTCCAACGATCGATACGGGCTGCTCAGCAACCTCTCTTTCTCCGGCAGCGGGTCGACCACGTCGACCGAGATCGGGACGTGGACGATCATCGAGACAGGCGGCGTTCGAGGGCAGGCGGAGGCGGTGCTCATCCAGATGAAGCCCGATGACCCATCGATCGCCCGCTATACCTTGGAGATCGACTCCTTCCTGGACGGGCGGGTGGAGGCCAACGGCCGGCGCGCTGTCCTCAGCCCCTCGAGCGAGTGCTAACGGCGGGCGGTGGGACCGTTGAGGTTCGGCTGATGCTTGACGTGGCGGGTCGGACTCGGACGAACGACGACCTGACTTTGAGCCCGGGGCTCTAACCAGCTGAGCTATCGCGCTCGATATGTGCGCTTCTCGGTGTAGGAATTCCACTGCCCCGGCACTCCGGCGGCCTGCACCCGTACCCGACACGTGCCGACGCGGGCGCCCACCTCAAGCCGCACCTTGCCGCCCGCTCGAACAATGGTGCACACACCCTTCGCGCCCCTTGCCACCGACCACCCAAGCGGCTGGCCGAGGGTGGTTGTCTGTCCGACGGGACCGAGGACGAACGCCGACCTTCGAGCAACGATCCCTGACGGCGGCGCCTGCAGGTCGGCCTGCTGGACCCCGGGAGTCAGCACGATTCCGTAGTTCTGTGTTGCCGGCCCGAATCCGTTGCCGCCGAGGGATACGGCTGTGAGGGTGCAGGTGTTCGTACCGGCGTCGATCCTCAGCACGTTGTTCCCGAGCGAGCACGGCCCCGCGACGGCAAGGCTGACAGTCGCGCCGGATGCGGCCGAGGCCACCAACTGACGTTTCGTCCCGTTGGCGAGGGTGACCGACGCACTAGGCGTCCAGGGTGAGAGCTCTCCGGCAGGGTCGACAACGATCACGTCCGCCTTCGACGAGCCGGAACCGCCTTGGGCCATCACCACGACCACCCGGCTCGCCACGGCGTCGTCGACGGCCGTGCCGCTGTAGCGGGCCGACAGGGTGTGCTGCCCAATGGTTGCGGGCTTCCATGTGGTGGAGGCCTGGCCACGCGTGACGTCGACGGCCGCCAGTCGGACCCCGTCGACACTGAACGTGACCCGCCCGTCGCCCGTCGTAGGCGTGACCGTGGCCGTTAGAGGGGCCTGCTTGCCGACAGTCAGGAGCGTGTCCGTGGCGATGTCGATCGTGACCGATCCGATCGCTCCGCCGCCGACCGTGATCGCCAGGGGAGCACTCGCGCCCTTCGTGCCTCCACCGAAGCTCGTGTAGGTCGCCGTGACCGTGATCGTCCCGCTCACCCTAGGCACGAACCAGATCTCCGCCTTGCCGAAGAACACGGGCGCGGTGTCGATCAGTCCCTGATCGGATTCGAAGCGCACCTCACCACCGATCGGACTCGGCGAGACCACGGCGGTGAGGTAGACGGTGCTCCCAGCGGCCGCTGGCCGAGAGGTGAGGGTGACATTCACCGTGTCGGCGGCAGCCGGCGTGACACCGAGCCCGAGCGTGACGAGGATGCCTATAGTGACGACTGTCGCGAGGCGTGACAAACGTTCCACTGCCACCTCCTCGAATAGTGGTGCATGTTTATCACGCCGGATGGACCGGATGCTCGATCGGAGGGACGATGCGCAACTGGCGTGAAGTGATCGCCTCTGTCCTGGGCGTCGGTGCGCTTGCCGTTGCAGCTGCGCCCTGGTCCGCTGCTGCGCCCATCACGTCGGATGAGTGGCGCAATTGGCTGGTCCAGCAGCAGGTGTCCTTCGTGGAGCGCACGAGGTCCATGCCGCTCGCCGTCGACCAGCGAATCGTGGGCAACGGAGAGATGGCACAGGCGACCGTGACGGTCACCGGGACCGTCAACGCCGACGGCTCGATGCGAGTCGAGCTCGTCTCCCCGAAAGTCACGATGGCCGTTCTGTGCACCGGACCGGCACGATGCTGGGCCCGACTCGGCAAGGGCGGTGACGACCGTCTCTGGCACCGCATTCCCGCTCACGAGGTGGCATCGCTCCGCGAGCCTCTGCCCACCCAGACCACCGACCTTCCCGCAGCGGCCACCTACACGACCGAGGGATCGACGGGCACGGTCGACTTGACCGTGGAGGACGTCATCGTGCGGGAGCGAGTGTCGTTCGCTGACGGTGGCTACACGGAAGCGCTCCACCTCAGCGACGCGTCCGAGGGTTTCGAGCTCACCATGGCGAAGTCGCTGACTCCCACAGACCCCGTCAGTGTCCGAACGCCCTCGACCGCTGTCATCGGCGCGCCCCTCGCCAGGGACCTGGTTCCGCAACTCCCCTAAGCCAGCACTTCGACATGCACACTGCCCGTGCCGCGCGTCTGGCAGGATCGCCGGATGGCAGAGGTGCGCGTCACGATCCGGGTCCGTCCCGGCGCCTCACGCACCAAGGTCGGTGGCTCCTATGGCGACGACCCGCCGCAGCTGGTGGTGGCCGTGAACGCCCCGCCCGTCGATGGTGCAGCCAACGAGTCGGTCATGCGTGCGGTGGCGAGCGCCTTGGGCGTACGCCCGAACCGCGTCTCGCTGGTGAGTGGGCACACCGCTCGCACCAAGGTCCTGGCTGTTCAGGTGGATGACGGCGCGGAGGATGCGCTGCGCGAGCAGGTGCGCAAACTGGCGACGCCTGACTCGTGAAGGGGAGGGCCCGCCTAGCCTGTTCGTCAACGACCACCGACGGGTTGATGGCCACTTCCTGATGGCAATTGGAGCAGACCCCGATGGAAGACTCCTTGAGATCGGATTCATCCTGAAGGACAATGGCGAAGTAGTCGTGCTCCACGCGATGGATGCGCGTCGGCGTTGGCTCCGCGAACTGACCGAGGAGGAATGACATGCGCAAGGTAGATGGAACCTGGTACTTCGCTGATGGCTCGACGCTCAGCGAGGCGCAGGCGGACCTGCTTGCCGACTACCTGGAGTCGGACGATGCACTGCTGGAGTTCCGACCCGTAGAGCCCACCGTCGCCCGGCCAGCGCACGACGGGATCACCTCGGCCCGCGACTAGAGTCCGGGGATCATGTCGGACACCGCCTACCTGCCCGCTCCCGACACCCATGCGATCCTCTTCGACTGCGACGGCACACTGGTCGACACGATGCCTGTCCATCGTGAGGTGTGGCAGCAGATCTTCGCTCGGTACAGCTTCGCGATCACCGATGAATGGTGGGATGACTGGGCCAACGTCGCCCTCCTGCCCTTCGTCCTTCAGGCCAATCCGCAGGCGACACCCGAGGACGCGGACGCACTCAACGACGAGGCGACTGTCCTCTACCTCGATGCCCTTCACCGGATCGATCCCCTGGAGCACGTCATCCAGGTGGCACGCGACCATCACGGCACCGTGCCCCTCGCCGTCGTGACGGGTGGGTATCGCGATGTCGTCGTTCCGACCCTCGACGCGGCGGGCATCACCGGACTGTTCGACATCATCGTCACGGCCGACGACGTCCTGCGGTCGAAGCCGGCACCGGATCTCTACCTGCTGGCGATGCAGCGCCTTTCGGTCGATCCCCTGCGGTGTCTCGCCTACGAGGACAGCGAGATCGGAATGGCGTCAGCCCGCGACGCCGGCGTTGGCCGCATCGTCGATATCCGCGATTGGCCGACAGCGTGAGCCGCTGCCGACCTCGGTTGCGCTCGAGTTAGCGGGACGGTAGGCCGTCGTCGAATGGGCTGAGTTGGTCGTAGACCACTTCCCAGCTGCCGATGAAACCGGCCTGCTGGGCGCCTTTGAGTACTTGCTGTGTACTCCAGACTGTGAGTGAGCCCGCGCTATGGCCGTTGATTCTGAGCCATCGGGCTTCTACAGCGGCTTTGTGCCTTCCGTTGCTCTCGTCCATCAGGATGCGCACATCCATTCCGGCTTGGACGAGCACGGAGGCGTGCGCGATCACCATGAGTTCGCCCAGGTCCTTGGACTGGCGGACGCGGATCTTGGCGGGGGTGCCGCTGATGCGCCCGATAGCAGCCTCGAAGGCAGGGCTGCCAGTGACGGTGTCGTCGAGCACCTGGACCCGGCCGGCGGCCACGAGCTTCTTCCAGGTTGATAGGGCTGGCGTGCATTGGAGTCGTGCAGCGATCTTGATAAGCAGGTCTTGCTGGCTGGCTGGCTGCCAGGAAGTTCAGCGATGGCCCGGCGTCTAGAAGGATGCTCACGCTGGTGACGGCGGGTCGAAGATAGAGGCAGTGGCGTCCCACGGGTCTTCAGGTTCGGTCTGCTCAATCGGGGGTCCGAGTTCAGCTTCGAGTTCC
>JAPLBU010000388.1 GCA_026392575.1 Actinomycetota bacterium
GACGCGGATGCCCGGATAGAGGTCCGAGAACTGACGCAGCAGCTTCGGCAGCCGGTCGAGGCCGGCGCCGATCATGTAGCCGATCCGCAGGACGCCGTTGGTCCCGTCGGCCCACCGCCTGGCGGATGCGACGGCTTCGTCGATCGCGGCCAGTGCGGGACGCACCTTCTCCGCAAAGTCCGCTCCCGCAGGGGTGAGGGCAACGTGTCTGGTGCTGCGCGAGAGCAGCGGAACCCCGACGGTCCGCTCCAGCTGTTTGATCGACTGCGACAGTGCTGGCTGCGAGATGAAGAGGATCTCGGCGGCGCGCCGGAAGTTCAGCTCGGTGGCAAGGACAGCGAAAGCACGCAACTGCTGCTGTGTCGCCTCCACGTCACCGCCCTCACGCCCACATCGTCACCGAGTTCTGGTCGAGCGTACAGGCGATCTGTTGCGAGAATACGAGGACGCCGTGCATCGGATCTGTGATCCGGTGCGGGTTGATTTCGTGAACGCCGCGAGGATCGAATCTCACATCGGTTGAGGGTCATCTCACCGGAGAACGCCACCGAGGTGACCCGCTCGCAATACCGTCACCTCGTGGACGACATCATCCGGTTCGAGACAGCCTGGAACGCCTTCGCGACAGCTTGCTCGGACACGGTGGCCCCCGAGGCGACCTACCAGGCGTGGTTCGCGCACTTCTTGATGGAGCACTTCGATCCGCTCCAGGTGGTGCGGGAGGTGGACTTCGGCTCGAAGTACCTCAATGAAAGCCTCGAGGACCTGGATCGGTTCCCTGGAAGCAACCTCATGCTTGATGTCATGATCCTGAGGGACCCCATGGTCGACCTTCCCCGTCGATCGACGCTTGGCCCGCGACATAGTGACGTGACGCCGAACCCACGCTCCGGCCTCTGCCGCCTCAAGCGGTTCACGATCATCTCCGAGCTCAAGGTCGGCTCGAGCCAGGGCCTCGGCCTCGGTTACCGGGAGCTCGTGCGGGACTTCCACAAGCTCGACGCGATCCTTCGGGCGGTTCAGCGCGATCACCCCGAGGATCCACTCCCGATTTCAGTGATGTGCATCCTGGACAACAACACATCCCATCGCCTGAACCGTGCCCACCTGGATGACCTGCTCGAGGGGGCCTCTATTCGTTCCCCGATCCGAGTCCTTCTCCATCCGGAGACGCCCGCCCTGAAGTGGTCCTCGCGGACGACTTCGGTTCCGGATCGCCCCGTCGCTGAACGTGTGGGAGGGGCGGCTGTCGACGGCTCACGCCTAGCGATGTCCTTACGCGACGCTGCGGCAGGCGCCTACCACCTGGATCCAGACGCGGGCGAGATTCGCTTTCGTGACGGCGAGGTCGGGCTAGTCCCGGCCGATGGCGGCGACATGGGCTCGTCGGCTCGCACGGGCGGTGGATCCTCGGGCAACGTGAGGAGGGGGTCACCCTCGGCCGTGCGCCGGCTGTTGGACGAGGTCTCGTGGGAGGGCAATGCCAAGAAGTACCGAGGCGGCGGCGGGCACCTCGAGAACGTCGTCACGGCAGAGGTCTTCGCCGCGCTGGACTTCCTTCCCCGTGGACATTTCCTTGGACAAGTCCTGCTCGCTGCGCACGGCGCGGATGGTGCTCGCAGCATGGCCGCCGGGCTCTCGGAGGAGTCTGTCGTTGACGTTCTGCCCGGAGACCTTTCGCCGACGTGGCTGACGGGCGATGCGACCGGTTGGGGCGTCCAACCCGACGTCCTCATCTCCTCGCCCGACAGCCTCATCTACGTGGAGGCCAAGGCCCCCAAGGGTGGGAAGTTCTCGGCGAGACAGCTGGCCCGCAGCCTTCATGCCACCATCGAGGCGGCGGGCGACCGGACGGCGCTGCTGCTGCTCGTTCCGGACTCCCCGCCGCCACTGCGAGTCCAAGGACTCGGTCGGCTCTCCCTGGCCGACGCCCTCGAGGCCGGACTGGACGGGTTCCCTCCCGAAGACGCCGACCGCCTTCGGACCGTGATGGACCGAACCCTGGCGTGGACGACCTGGGACGACATCGCTGCCTCCGTCGAAGGGTCCCTCGCGGAGTATCCACTCGAGAACTCGTCGTTGCGCGGGACCGTCATGCGCCTTGCCAGCACGCTCGTGGACGTCATCCGACCACCGGCCTGACTCAGCGATCAAACTGGACATCCGATACAGGCCACGTGCCGTGCGGGATTCCTCATCCGGTCTCACGTCGAGCGATCGAACTCACACGACTCAGATGGCCATTCCCGTCGAAACGGTGGGGTTGGAACGGACGCGCCCACCAAGTCCGCGACGGCTGCGCAGGCGCATTGGCTGACACCCTTAGCTCCGAAGGCAGCGTGCGACAGAAACCGCCCCTGCGTCGCAGGTCGATGCGAGGATGCTGGCATGACCCCATCAGAGTTGGACTTCGATGTCGACTTCGACTTCGTTGCTGACACCCGAGAGGGGAAGGACCCGGACGCGGACAGCCCCACTCTCCGGCGATACAACCGCATGCTGTGGTCGAAGCCGCTGAAGTCCGGCGAGGTCTTGGCGCTCGAAGCACCCAAGGTCCGCAGCCACGGCTACCTTGTCTACACCGCCCCGGACGGCAACAAGATGTGGTTCAGCAGCGATGCCATCACGCATTCGTACACCCACTCGAGGCGCCCGAAAGGGCTGGTTACGGCCGCCGACATCGCAGCCCTGGCCGGTGCTCAGGGACTTGGCGATCCGTGTGTGTTCGCCGAGCGGTCGGCCCGTGCGAACGGGATGGCGCTGGCGTCATGCACGATCGAAGGCTCGGACGTCATCGTGGAGGTGACGGCACCNNNCTGCCGTCGTGGGCCGCCTGCTGGCTGTCCTGGGTCGTGATGCACGACCCGTCAGTGCGACGGCGCGTGCGGGACCGCCATCGACATGAGCACGGTGTCGAGCAGCACCACGGCGAGACCCTTGTCGAGGGGGTTGTTGCCGTTGCCGCACTTCGGCGATTGGACGCACGACGGACAGCCCGTCTCGCACGCGCACTCCGCGATCGCCTCGCGGGTTGCCGACAGCCACTGCTCGGCGATGCGGAAACCGTGCTCAGCGAAGCCGGCGCCACCCGGGTAGCCGTCGTAGACGAAAACGGTCGGCTGCCCCGTGTCGGCATGCAATGCGGTCGAGACCCCGCCGAGGTCCCAGCGGTCGCATGTCGCGAACAGCGGCAGCAGTCCGATTGAGGCGTGTTCGGCGGCGTGCGCTGCTCCGGGAATGTCAGCGAGCGGAATCCCGGCAGCCTCGACCGTCGACTCCGGCAGCGTCCACCACACGGCTTGCGTCCGCAACTCCTGCACCGGCAGATCGAGCAGCTCCTCGCCTAGCGACTCGCCGTTCGGTCGACGACGCTGGAACGACACGACCTGCGTGCTGACATCCACGGAGCCGCGGCACAGCAGCCCGCCGTGTATCGACTCGTCGACGTTGACGATGCGAATGTCGCTGACGGAACGAGACAGTGTCGAGTAGTCGACCTCCTGTTCGACCACCGTCGCGACGGCGTCCTCGAGATCCAGCAGTGTCACCACATGTGTCACGCCCTGATGCACGTAGACCGCACCCTGGTGCACCGTGGCAGGGGCCGACGCACGGTCGACGGTGCCGAGCAGTCGGCCGGTGCCGTCCTCGACGACGCGGACGGGAGTACCGCCGCTGCCGCGTAGGTCCGTCAGATCGGATGCACGCTCGCGACGGGTCCAGAACCAGCCACCGGGGCGCCTGCGGAGCATGCCCAGATCGACCAGTTCGTCGACAATGCCGCGCGCAGTGGGCCCGAACCACTCTGCAAGGTCGGCCTCGACAAGGGGCACCTCGGCGGCCGCAGCGCACAGATGCGGTGCGAGCACGTAGCGGTTGGCCGGGTCGAAGACGCTGGCCTCGACGTCGCGGTCGATAACGATGGCGGGGTGGTGGACGAGATAGGAATCCAGCGGGTCGTCGCGGGCGACGAAGATGGCGAGCGCGGGCGCATCGGCCCGGCCGGCCCGACCGAACTGCTGCCACAGGCTGGCGCGCGTGCCCGGCCAGCCGGCCGTGATGACGACATCGAGTCCGCTGACGTCGATGCCCATCTCGAGCGCACTCGTGGTGGCGAGGGCGCGGATGCTGCCGTCGCGCAGACGCGCCTCCAGTTCGCGTCGCTCCTCGGGAAGGAAGCCGCCTCGGTACGCAGCGACGCCGAGGGCCAGCGCCGGGTCGACGTCGGTGAGCAGGTCGCGGGTCATGAGCGCCGTGGTCTCGACTCCGCGTCGGCTGCGGATGAACGCGAGTGCCTGTCGCCCCTCGACGACGCAGTCGGCGAGCAGGTCGGCTGTCTCGGCGAGTGCGGATCGGCGGACGGGATCACGGTCGTCAGGCGGCGCCTCGAGGACGGGCGGCTCCCAGAAGGCAACGGTCATGCCCGGGCGGGGTGACGTGTCGTCGGTGATGGCGACCGCGGGTGCCCCGATCAGTCGCCCGGCTGCCTCCGCGGGATTGGCGATGGTGGCGGAGGCGGTGAACACGACGGGGTTCGAGCCGTAGTGCGCGCAGACGCGACGCAGGCGACGGACCACAGCGGAAACGTGTGCGCCGAGCACGCCGCGGTACGCATGTGCCTCGTCGACCACGATGACGTCCAGCCGACGCAGGAACGATGACCACGCGTGGTGGCCGGGCAGCAGTGAGTGATGGAGCAGGTCGGGATTGGTCAGCACATAGTTGGCGTGCTGGCGAACCCACGTGCGCTCGTCGGAGGGTGTGTCGCCGTCGTAGGTGGCGGCTCGCAGCCACGGGAGGCCAAGGGCATCGAGTCCGCGCAACTGGTCGTTGGCCAGGGCCTTCGTAGGGGATAGGTACAGGGCGGTGGATCCGCGGCCATCGGGCGCACTCGTACCGGCCTGGATCCGGGTCAGCGTGAACATTCCGAAGGCCAGGCTCTTGCCGGAAGCAGTGCCGGTGGCGAGGGCGACGTGCGCGCCGTCGTGTGCGGCGGAGGCGGCCTCGACCTGATGCCGCCACGGTGCCGTGATCCCGATCCCCGCGTAGGAATGCTTGACGTCGTCGCAGACCCAGGTGGGCCAGAGCGCCGTGACGGCCTGGCGCGCCGACACCTCGTGCACGTGGACCAAGCGGTCGGGACGCCCATGGGACAGCCGTTGGAGGAGGCTGTTATCGGCGGCTCGCATCGCACCATTGTGAGGCGACGGGGTGACGTCCTGTGCCAGAGTGAGCGGGTGGACTTCTCGGTGGACGTGGTGTCGCACGCGGACCGCACGGTGGTCGTTGTGGCGGGGGAGTTGGACGCGCACACCGCACCGGCTCTCCAGACGGAGTTGGATCCCCTGTCCCGACGAGCGGGCATGGCAATCGTCGTGGACCTGTCCGCTGTGCCCTTCATCGCCTCGACCGGTCTCGGGGTCCTCGTCACCACGCTGAAGCACCTGCGCGAGGTGGGCGGGTCGCTCGATGTCGTCGTCGTCCCCCCGCGTGTCCTCAAGGTGTTCACCCTGACGGGCCTGGATGCTGTCATCCCGCTGCACGCGACCCTTGCCGA
This sequence comes from Actinomycetota bacterium, assembly GCA_026392575.1. GTDB lineage: Bacteria > Actinomycetota > Actinomycetes > S36-B12 > S36-B12 > UBA10649. The sequence continues at coordinate 5,558 of JAPLBU010000388.1, forward strand.
GGCGCTGCCGCCCGCGTGACCAAGGTCACGATTCATGTAAGGGCTGTCATCCGGGCCTTCCCAAACGGGGATAGCGCCCCTGCGTAGACTC
>JAPLBU010000408.1 GCA_026392575.1 Actinomycetota bacterium
CCAGGCGAGGGCGAGGCCGGCGAGCCAGCCGGGCCAGCCGGCGGTCGCCGCCCCGACGAGGGCGATGGCCGGCACGAAGAGCCCGGGGCCGGCGTCGGTGAGCGACGAGGCGAACCGCGCCCCGAAACGGAAGGACTTTCCAGCTCCTGCGGCTGCGAGGGCCATCGGATCGTCGCTCTCGCCGCCGCCGAGCGCGGGCAGCAGGGCCAGCGCCGACCAGAGTCCGGCTGCGAGCGGGAGCATCTGCTCCACGGATATCCCGGAATTGGCGGCATAGGGCTGCAGGGCGGCCGTCAGCATGGCCAGGCCGTGCATGACGATCGTGCCGATGACGGCGCCGATCGCGAAGGCTCGCGAGGTGCGCCAGCCGTTGCGGAGCTGATGGTGCATGCCGAGGCGGACCTCGGAAGTGGCGGAACTCATGGGTGGACGCTCATGGGTTTGCCAGCCGCGACCACGCGGCCTTGAGCGTGCCGTGCTCGCGCAGGAGGTCCTGGGTGGGATGCGGACCGGAGAGGTGGTGGTGTTGGAAGACGGCCACGTCGTCGGCGATCACGGCGGCATCAAGGAGATGGGTGGTGAGCACGACGGCCGCCCCGGCAGCACGTGCTTCGATGAGCAACTCGGTGATCGTGTCGACACCATCGGGGTCCACGCCGTCGAAGGGCTCGTCGACGAGCAGCAGAGGTGGAGCGGCCACGAGGGCCATGGCCATTGACAGCCGTCGAGACTGCCCGTGTGAGTAGGCGCCGGCCGGCAGGTCGGCAACCTCCTCAAGGGCCAGTCGGTCGATCAGGTCGGCAGCCCTGCCCTCCCAATCCGATGCCTCGTGCAGGCGGGCGGCGAGTTCGAGGTGCTCGCCGCCGGTCAGTCGTGGGAACACGCCGCGGGTATCCGGCACGTAGCCGGTCGCCCGGCGCGCATGGTCGCTGCCGCCCGGCTGCCCGTCGACGAGGTAGGTCCCGGCGCTCGCCTCGATGGCCCCGGACAGGATCTTCAGCGTGGTCGACTTGCCGCATCCATTGGGACCCAGGAGGGCGAGAAGCTGACGTCCTGGACGATGACGTGGTCACCGTAGGAGCGGCACAGTCCGCGCACGTCGAGCATGCGCCAACCGTACGCAGGGGCGGCCAGCCCCGCCGTTCGACTCCGCCCGGTCGGCATCTCGCCTACGCTCGCTGATCGTGGACACCCTGCTGGCAGGCCTGCCGGCGCATGACGCTGAGCGGCTTCGCCGCGTGCCGTTCCTGCCCCAGGCGAGCGCGGTCAGCCCGCTCGACGGCGGAATCACGAACCGCAACTACCGGGTGCGAACCCACGCTGGTGACCATGTGGTGCGCCTCTCGGATCCCGAGTCCTCCGACCTCGCGATCGACAGGGAGAACGAGTACCGCAATTCGGTGGCAGCCGCGGAGTCCGGTGCGGCTCCGGCGGTCACGGGTTACCTGCCCGGTGAGGGGGTCCTCATCGTGAAGTGGATCGAGGGCCGGACGTTCAACGAGGACGATGTCGGCCTGGCGGCGAACCTGCCGCGGATCGCCGAGGTGTGCCGACGCCTGCACGGTGGACGGGCATTCGTGAACCCGTTCGACATGTTCGACATCCAGGCGCGTTACCTCGCTCTCGTCACCGAGCGCGGCTATCGACTGCCGCCCCGCTACCTCGAGTTCGCCGCGCAGGCTGAGCGGATCCGCGCAGCCCTGGCCGTGCACCCCGAGCCGAAGGTGCCCTGCAACAACGACCTGCTGGCCGCCAACATCATCGACGACGGCGACCGGTTGTGGCTGATCGACTACGAGTACTCGGGCAACAACGAGGCGAGCTTCGAACTCGGCAACATCTGGAGTGAGTCGACCCTCCCTGAGGAAGCGCTGGATGTGCTGTTGGAGTCCTACTGGGGGCGTCACGATCCAGCCAAGGTGGCCCGGGCGCGACTGTGGGCGCTCATGGCCAAGTACGGCTGGACGCTGTGGGCCTCGATCCAGACCTCCGTCAGCCCGATCGAGTTCGACTACTGGTCGTGGGGGATGGAGAAGTACGACCGAGCGGTCGCGGAGTTCGACAGCCCCCGGTTCGAGGGCTGGCTGGAAGTCGCCGCCCGTTAACCGTCCAGCGTGTCGGAGTTCACAAAAGCGCCAACACGAGCACACTGCCACCAATAGTGTCCGTCTGACGGAGTCGACCCGGGCGGGCACTTACCCCGCAACAAGGAGGAGCAGCGGTGGCAGATACAAGTCAACTCAGCGAAGACGAACGGCAACTGGCCGAACTCGGCTACAAGCAGGAACTCAGCCGAAGCTGGAGCGGTTTCTCCAACTTCGCCATCTCGTTCTCGATCATCTCGATCCTCGCTGGCTGTTTCACGACGTTCTACTTCGGCTGGAACAACGGCGGGCCGATCGCCATCTCGCTCGGCTGGCCGATCATCGCAGCGCTCATCCTTGTCATCGGCTTCTGCATGTCGGAACTCGTTTCCGCGTACCCGACTTCGGGTGGCATCTACTGGTGGGCCAGCAAGCTCGGCGGGATCAAGGCCGGTTACTACACCGGCTGGCTGAACCTCGTCGGCCTGATTGCCATCGTGGCATCGGTGGCCTACGGCACCGCGACCTTCTTCGACTACGCGATGTCGCGCTTCAGTGCGTCATGGGCTGAGGGGTACACGCTCGAGCGCGTATTCATCATCTTCCTGGTGATTCTCATCTTCGCGTCACTCGCCAACATCTTCTCCAGCCACCTGCTTGCTGTCTTCAACAACATCTCCGTGTGGTGGCACGTGATCGGTGCATCGGTCATCGTGATCATCCTGGTGTTCTTCCTGAAGGACGGCGCCGTCCACTGGGACGCCGCGAATGTCTTCACGGGTCGCATCAACAACACCTTCGGCCTGTTCGGCAGTTCCGACGGCAGCCTCAATGGCCCCGGCACCGACGGCCTGGGCTTCTTCTTCTACGTGCTGCCGTTGGGCTTCCTGCTGACGCAGTACACGATCACCGGCTACGACGCCTCTGCTCACCTCTCCGAGGAGACGCAGGGCGCGGCAGACGGCGCAGCCAAGGGCATCTGGCGCTCGATCTTCTACTCCGCGATCGGCGGCTGGGTGCTCCTGCTGGCCTTCCTGTTCGCGGTTCAGGATGCCGATGCCGTCTCCGCCGGTGGCGGTGGCGTCCAGGTCATCTTCGATCAGGCCCTCAGCCCTGAGCTGGCGGGAACGGTCCTGATGATCGCCACGCTGGGTCAGCTCTTCTGCACGACGGCCTGCCTCACCTCGGCATCGCGCATGCTCTTCGCGTTCAGCCGTGACGGTGCGGTCCCCGGTGCGAAGCACTGGGCGAAGCTGAACAAGTCACGCACGCCGGTGCTCGCGGTGATCGCGGTGACGGTCGCTGGCCTCGTGCTCACGCTGCCCGCTCTCCTGAAGGTGCAGGTCGGCGTCGATGCCGCTGGCCTACCGATCTACTCGGTGACAGCCTTCTTCGCCGTCGTCTCGATCGGCGTGCTTGGCCTGTACCCCGCGTTCGCCATCCCGATCTGGTACCGCTGGCGGGCTGGCACGAAGTTCAAGCAGGGTGCCTGGAACCTGGGCAACAAGTGGAAGTGGATGGCACCGTTGGCGGTCACCGAGATCGTCGTGACGTCGATCTACTTCATCCTGCCGCTTTACCCGGCGGGTGCTCCCGGTTTCATGCGCGGATTCCTCGGTGCTCCGAGCGAGGCAGATGTCCCGTTCGACTGGAAGTCGATCAACTACGCACCGATCGTCCTGGGCGCCATCCTGATCGCCCTGTGGATCGGCTGGCATCTGTCGGCCAAGAAGTGGTTCACCGGGCCGAAGATGACGATCGACCTGCCCGCCGGCGTTACCTCGGCGGACGAGATCGCACTCGAGCACGAGCACAAGGGATTCCACCAGCCACCGGAGTCCTAAACCTGTTCGCCGAACGGCCCGTTGTGGTCGGTTTCAGTACGTTGAAACCAACCACGGCGGGCCGTTCGCTTTGATGTTTCGGTGGTCAGGAGCGGATGCGCTCCGAGGTCGGGTCGTACGGTGCCTTCAGGCTGACGGAAGCGCCGACGCGCGTGCCGCCGACGTTGACCTGCCATTCGCCCTCGGCCAGGTACTCGGGTGTGACGACCCCGCCATCGGGGCGCCACACGTAGGCGAGCCCGACGCACGAGCCCGTCGAGGTGCCGAAGGCGGCCGACGTGACCTGTCCGGTGCCGACGCCGTCGCGCAGCAGCAGCTCGCCACCCCACATCATCACCGCGGGATCGTCGACGACGAAGGACACGAGGCGACGTCGAACACCGGCGGCGCGTGCCGCCTCGACGGCCTCGCGGCCCAGGAACGGGATGTCGGTCTTCAGCTTGGTGGCGAACAGCAGCCCCGCCTCGACCGGGTTGTAGTCCGGATTGAGTTCCGGACCGTAAGCGCGGTAGCCCTTCTCCAGGCGCATGGCGTTGATCGCGTAGTAGCCGGCGTTCGCGATGCCGAAGGCCTCGCCCGCACTGCTCAGCAGGTCGAAGACGCTGACGGCGAACTCGGCGGGGACGTAGAGCTCCCAGCCCAGTTCCCCGACATAGGTGACGCGAGTTGCGCGAACCGTGCAGTAGCCGAGGTCGACCTCCTGGCTCGTGCCGAACGGGAACGCATCGTTGCTGAAGTCGGCGCGGGACAGCGACTGCAGGAGGTCGCGTGACCGCGGACCCATCACACCCAGCACCGCATAGGCGCCCGTGACATCGGTGACGCTGACCTGCTGGTCGTCGGCTGTGTGCCGGACGATCCAGTCGCGGTCGCGCACCACGGACGCGGCGCCGGTGACCCACAGGTACGCGTCGTGCGCGATGCGCGTGACGGTGACGTCGGCCTCGTAGGTGCCGCGCGCATTGAGCGCTCCGGTGTACACCGTGCGCCCGATCGGGACGGCGACATCGGCCGTGCAGAGCCACTGCAGCACGGCCTCCGCATCGCGACCCTGCACGAGCAGCTTGCCGAAGGAGGTCTCGTCGAACAGGGCCACCGCGTCACGCGTCGCCCGCTGCTCGGCGTCGACCCACGGGATCCAGTTCTGCTTGCCCCAGGAGTAGTCGATGATCGGCTGCTCGCCCGCGGGCGCGAAGAAGTTCGGCCGCTCCCAGCCCATCTTGGAGCCGAAGCACGCACCGGCATCCTCGATCTGCTGGTGCACCGGCGAGCGGCGGAACGGCCGCGCCGTCTGGTACTCGCGGTTCGGCCATGGCAGTGAGTAGTGCAGGCCCAGCACCTCACCGACCCGGTCGTGCAGCCACTGGTTGTTGCCGTTGAACGGGGCGAAGCGCCGGATGTCGACGCCGACGAGGTCGGACTGCGGCTCGCCACTGACGATCCACTGCGCGAGCGCTCGGCCCGCGCCACCAGCCGATGCGATGCCGACGGAGTTGAAGCCCGCGCCGACGAAGAAGTTCCGGACGCCGGGTGCCTCGCCGAGGATGAACTGGTTGTCCGGCGTGAAGCTCTCCGGTCCGTTGTAGAACTTCTTGATGCCGGTCTCCTGTAGCGCGGGGACCCGCTGGAGTGCGCTCTCCATCAGGATCTCGAAATGCTCCCAGTCCTCGTCGAGGAGCTGGAACTCGAAGGGGTAGGGGATCTTGTCGGGTGCGACCCACGGCTTCGCTACGGGCTCGAAGCCGCCGACGACGAGGCCGCCGACCTCCTCCTTCATATAGGTGTAGCCATCGGGGTCGCGCAGGATCGGCATCATCCGGTCGACGCCGGCGATCTCGTCGGTAACGACATAGAAGTGCTCCGACGAATGCAGCGGCACGGTGACCCCGACCATCGCCCCGATCGCCTTGGCCCACTGGCCCGCGCAGTTGACGACGATCTCCGCCTCGATATCGCCCTGGTCGGTCTGCACGCCGGTGACGGCTCCGTCGGCCATGGTGATGCCGATGACGCGCGTGCGCTCGAAGACACGCGCGCCGAGAAGACGCGCCCCCTTCGCCAGAGACTGCGTGACATCGGTGGGGTTGGCGGTGCCGTCGAAGGGCAGCCAGATCGCGCCCTGCAGATCGGATGTCTCCAGGATCGGGTAGCGGTCGAGCGCCTGGGCCGGGGTGAGGATCTCGCAGGCGAGGTCGAACGCCTCTGCCGCGGCTGCCGTGCGCAGCAGTTGCACCATGCGCTCAGGCGTCCGCGCGACGGTGACGCCACCGCACTCCTTGTAGCCGGTGCCCAGGCCCGTCTCCGCCTCAAGCGCTTGATACAGCTGCGCGGAGTACTGAACCAGGCGCGTGCCGCTCTCGGTCGCCCGCAGTTGGCCGACGAGACCGGCGGCATGCCACGTCGTCCCGGACGACAGCTGCCCCTGCTCGAGCAGCACGACGTCGGTCATCCCGAGGTGGGTCAGGTGGTAGGCGACGCTGGCACCGATGATCCCTCCGCCGATGATGACGACCTGGGCACGATCCGGCAGGGGAGTCACATCACGATGCTAGGGGAAGGGCACTGGCGGTCAGAGTCGAACGGGCGACCTACCCCGCCGTCCGGTCCTGCGTGCGACGATGGGGCCATGCCCAGCCTGGATGACGCCGCCAGCGCCGTCGCTCGCGGTCTGGCAGCGGGCTGGTCTGATTCCGACCTCGTTCGCCTCCTCGCCCAGGCCGTCGAGGACTTCGAGCGGCTGCCCAGCGATGACGCCCGCGCCGACTTCCTGCATGAACCAGGGCTGACGGGCGATCTCGTGTGGGATGCGGCCTTCGCGGGGCTCGCGGTGCACCTGTGCCGGCTGGCACACATGGAGCGGAGCCCGGACTGGACCCGGGAGCCCCAGCGCTACTCGCCCCGCATCACCTGGATCGGCCTGCAGCCTGACAGCACGATGCAGGCGTACGTCTATCAGCGGACTCCCGCGTACTTCAAGGCCAGAGGCGTGATGCTCAACGAGGCGAACCTGGTGTCGGTGTGAGCGACCTCCTCGATCGGGACGTGCTCATCGACCTCCTCACTGATTTGGGCCAGCGACTGGACGCTCGCGGATGCGCAGCCGAGATCTACGTCGTCGGCGGCACGGCGATGGTGCTTGCCTACGACCGAGGCAGGCTCACCCGCGACATTGACGCGATCTGGGACCACGACGGCCCGCTTGACGACGTGATCGCAGAGATCGCGGCGGAGCGTGGCCTGCCGCGAGACTGGATGAACGATCGGGTGAGGCCGATGCTGCCCCGCATGGTGGACACCGACCAGCTTGAGACGCTCACGATCCCTGGTCTCACGGTCAGCGTGGCGTCACCGCGGCACATGATCGCGATGAAGGCGAGAGCCGCCCGGGATGCCCGCGACCTGGACGACCTCATCCTGCTGTGCCATCACGAGGGCCTGACGAGCGTCGCTGAAGTGCTGGCCGTCGCCGACGATGTGTGGGGACCGGGCATGTTGCGCGACGACGTGGTGTTCGCCGTTCGTGAAGGCCTCCTCGAACGCGGACTCGAGCCGTAGCCGGCGGATGCGCCCGCGCAGTAGGTTCAGTCGCATGAGAATCGCGGTCTTCGGAACAGGCATGGTCGGCCAGGCGATTGCGGCTCGGTGCGATGAGCTCGGTCATGACGTCACAGTCGGGACACGCGACCCCGCGGCCTCACGTGCGCGGAAGGGAGCCGACGGCGCCAGCGAAGGTTCGTTCGGTGCGTGGCTGGACGCCCACCCGGCCATCAACCTCGCCACCTACGCGGAGGCCGCTGCAGCGTCAGAGCTCGTCGTGAACGCCACCTCAGGTCAGGTAGCGCTCGCCGCGCTGGGAGCTGCTGGGGAAGACAACCTGGTCGGCAAGATCCTGATCGACATCTCAAATCCCCTGGACTTCTCCGCCGGCTTCCC
>JAPLBU010000447.1:0-4748 GCA_026392575.1 Actinomycetota bacterium
CAAGGGCCTGCTCGACAAACTGGTCTACCTGTCAACCGGTCTGGCCGTGATCCTCGTCTTCATCGGGATCAAACTCGTCCTGACCTACCTGCACGAAATCAACACGGCCATCCCCAAGATCTCCACCAATGCCAGCCTGGTCTTCATCGGCACCGTCCTGGTCGTCGTCGCTGTGGCGTCCTGGCTGAAGGTGCGCCGGGATCCCGATGCGGTCGCGCATGCTGGGCGGATGTCTGCAGGCGACCGTGAGGAGCCCGGATCCGCCGGCTAGGGGCGAGCATCACGGCCCGAGGGTCAGGGCCTGCTTCCACTCGTCGAGTTCGCGCCGCGCGCTAGGTCGCAGGAGGTGCATGGCCGCGCGGAACTTCAGGCCGAAGTCCGGGCGCGGACCGTCCATGAGGGCGAGGCTCTCGGGTGTCACCGGGAGGCCTGCGATGGTCATGACGGCCGCAGCGTAGGCGAGGTTGTAGCCGACGGACTCGGCGAAGCCGTGACCGACGACTCCCGATGGGCCGGTGAGGGTCACGGCACCCTCGGAGTACTGGACGCCGGGTGCGAAGAAGCCTGCTTGGCCGCCTTCGACGATCGGTGACATCGTGAATGTGCGCATGACGTCGGGTGCGTCGTCGCCGAGCGTGAAATTCCAGCGATTGGGGTACCAGATTCTGGTGATGGGGTAGATCTCCGGGTCGGGGGAGTGCTCGGCTCGCACCCACTGATCCATCGCGAGTGACCCGAGAACCGTGTGCCTGTCGCCAGCGGGGTCGATCCAGGATCCGAAGACCGGGATCTCCATGGGGACGGGCTCGTCGTCGCCGGTGTGGTCGAAGTGCGCAGGGTCATCAGCGGCGTGCAGGGTCGCCAGGGTCAGTTGGTAATCGCCCTCGAACATTGCCATGAACCAGTCCCACCCGCCGGGACCGGCTGGCACCAGCGCGGTGGCCGCGCGCACTGCCTCGGAACGGGGGTTGCCCGCGAAGATATTGCAGGTGACCAGTCCGGTACCCCACTGGTGGTCGAGCCAGAATTCACCCGACTCGATCTCGACGATCTCCGAGCCGATGCGCAGGGTGTTGCCGTCGCCGCCGATCGTCATCATCGGGATCGAGTAGTACAGCGTTCCGACACCCGCCAAGCTTGGCGCTGCGCCGGCGTTACCCTGTAGGAACGGGGGCTTTGCCGCGGTGAACGTGAAGTCGACGCCAAGCTCGATGGGCTCTGGCCCGCTGTGATCCCAGGACTTCCCGACGATGTGCAGCGGCAGCAACTCGCCATGAGGATCAGCTGATGCCATGAAAGTCTCGCCCGCGCGGTAGCGGAACGGCTTGGCCACGAGTTCGATTTCCCCAGCCAGCCCGGAGACCATCGTGGGGATGCCCCGGTAGTGACGCCCGCCCTTCGGGCTGATGGCCAGATGCACCTCCATGACCTGGTTCTGGATATCGGTGAGGCCGAACTGGTCGCGCAGTGCCGACGGCAGGATCGCTGCGGTGAAGGGCATGAACTGCACGCCGAACTCGCGGCCGTCGGTGGCTCGGGCCGTGCCGACAATGAAGTGCCAGCCCATCTGGTAGCCAAGGTCGGGAATGTGCGCCGCGGGGAACTCGAGATCGGGCGCCTTGGGCAGTTCGGTGTAGCCGCGGGAGGCATCCCGGCCGAGCAGCTGGTTGATCGCATACGCCTCGTGAGCGCTGACGTTGTCGCAGTGTGAACGGAGGAACCGGTATCGGTCGGAATAGTCGGGGGTGAAGGTGTCTGGGTGGTCGATCAGGTCATCGAGTCGCGCCCGCATGAGCGGGCCGTAGTCGGGATCGGTCATGGTGGAATCCTCAGGCAGACGGGGCGTCGGGGTGCTGGCGATGCTCGGCGATAGCCAGGATCTGGGCATCGATGGAGCGAATCCGAGTGGTCCGCAGAAGAGTGACGATGGCCAGCGCGAGTACCGGCAGCAGGTAGACGACCAGCCACACGACCCATGAGTCGGCGACGTCGGTGAGCGCGTTGATGAAGCCCCAGAGCACCCAGCCGAGGACCACGGCCCAGATAACCGTGATCCCCGCCCATACCTGGCGTGACCGCTTCTGCACATCGCGCTGGCGAAGCAGGTCGTAGGTCCGAGCGTCGTCCTTCACCATCAGGGTTCCTGCCTGTCGTCAGTGGGGTTCTTCGGGGGATCGGGGTTCTGAGCCGTGGACAGTGCGAAGTGCGGATTTTGGATGAGCCCGAGGATCGCGCCATCGGGCGTGCGCACGAGGCCCGTCACGATGCCCTCGCCGACGTCGGTGGCCTCGCTCAGCACGACGGCGCCGGCGTCGACGGCGATCTGCATGGCATCAGACACGTTGGCGACGCCCCAGTAGGCCTGCGCGCCCAAGGTCGGATCGGCATCGGGAAGCAGTGCAAGCTCGTACCCGGCAACGGCGTAGCCGACGTAGAACGGCTGGTCGAAGTAGGGATGAAAGCCAAGGATCGACGTCCACCAGGTCTTCGCCGATTGGAGGTCCTGCACCGGATAGATGACGGTGCGCAGCCCCAGCAAGGCGAGATCCGCGCGAGGCGCAGGGCTCACCATCTGCGTTCGCGCCATTCATCGACGCGGGGACGCTCCGCCCCGACGGTCGTGTCCCAGCCGTGTCCGGGGTAGACCCACGTCTCGTCCGGGAGCGCTTCGAAGATGCGCGTGACGACGCCCGAGAGCAGCGAGTCGAACTCCTCCGGGGAGTGGGTCTTGCCCAGGCCGCCGGGGAACAAGCAGTCGCCGGTGAGCAGGTGGGGCGGTCCCTCGGGGTCGTCGTAGAGCAGGGCGATGGAGCCCGGTGTGTGGCCCACCAGATGCACGGCGGTCAGCGAGCAGTTCCCAACCTCGATGAGGTCACCGTCCTGCAGCACGACATCGACGGGCACCGGGATCCCGTCGACATCGGCGGCGTGCGCGGCGGTCGGTGCACCCGTGCGGTCGACGACCTCCGCGAGGGCCTGCCAGTGATCTGGGTGTCGATGCGTGGTGACGATGAGGGCCACGCCATCGGGGCCGATCAGTTCGAGGATTCGGTCGGCCTCGGCTGCGGCGTCGACGAGCACCTGCGTGCCCGTCTCGCGGCAGCGGAGGAGGTACGTGTTGTTGTTGTACGGGCCGACGGCCAGCTTGCTGATTACAAGGGCGCCCAGTTCGTGGACGTCTGCCGGTCCGCCGACGGTCACACGGCCGTTATACATTCAGGACTCCGTTCGTAGACTTGAGAACCCTATCTGCCGCAGAGGAGCCCCGTGGGCGAGCGATTGGTCGTACGGGGCGCTCGTGAGCACAATCTCAAGGACGTCTCCCTCGATCTACCCCGTGACGCACTGATCGTCTTCACGGGTCTGTCCGGCTCAGGGAAGTCCAGCCTGGCATTCGACACGATCTTCGCCGAGGGCCAGCGACGCTATGTGGAGAGCCTGTCGTCCTACGCACGGCAGGTTCTCGGCCAGATGGACAAGCCCGATGTCGACTTCATCGAGGGCCTGTCGCCAGCCGTCTCGATCGACCAGAAGTCCACGTCCCGCAACCCGCGGTCCACCGTGGGCACGATCACCGAGGTCTACGACTACCTGCGCCTGCTGTATGCCCGCATTGGCGTCCCGCACTGCCCCGTGTGCGGATCGGTCATCGCTCGGCAGACCCCGCAGCAGATCGTCGACCAGGTGCTCGACCTGCCGGAGGGCACGCGATTCCAGGTCCTCGCCCCCGTTGTGCGGGAACGCAAGGGCGAGTACGCCGACCTGTTCCGGCAGCTTCAGGCTCAGGGCTACTCCCGCGTCCGCGTCGACGGCGTCGTCGTGGCGCTCGAGGACGTGCCCGCACTGAAGAAGTCCGAGAAGCACACGATCGAGGTGGTCGTCGACCGGCTGACGGTCAAGTCCGAGTCGAGGCGACGCCTGACCGATTCGGTCGAGACGGCACTGGGCCTGGCCGCGGGCCTCGTCGTGCTGGAGTTCGTCGACCGCGACGAGAAGGACCCCGAGCGGGAGCGGACCTTCAGCGAGCATCTCGCCTGCATGAAGGACGGACTGTCGTTCGAGGAGCTCGAGCCGCGCTCGTTCTCGTTCAACTCCCCATTCGGGGCCTGCCCGGAGTGCACGGGCCTCGGGACCCGTCGCGAGGTCGACCCCGAGCTGATCGTGCCGGACGAGGACCTGTCCCTCGACGAGGGTGCGCTGGCGCCATGGTCCCGCGGACAGGTGTCGGACTACTTCCGCCGGCTGCTCGAGGCCATGTGCGAGGAGCTGGACATCAGCATGGACACCCCGTGGCGTGAGTTGCCGGCGAAGGCCCGCACATCGCTGCTGCAGGGGCACCCGGCCGAGATTCACGTTCGCTACAAGAATCGATACGGGCGGCAGCGCTCGTACCACACGTCGTATGAGGGCGTGATTCCGTTCGTGCAGCGTCGCCATGCCGAAGCCGACACGGACGCGAGCCGCGAGCGGTTCGAGGGCTTCATGCGCGAGGTGCCGTGCGCCGCGTGCGGGGGAGCGCGGCTCAAGCCGATCGTCCTGGCGGTAACGGTTGAAGACCACTCCATCGCCGACATCGCATCCCTGCCGATCGGGGAGGCCGCCGACCTGCTCACTGGGCTTTCCCTCTCCGATCGTGATGCCGCCATCGCCAGTCGCGTGCTCAAGGAGGTCAACGAGCGGCTGACCTTCCTCGTCGATGTGGGCCTGCACTACCTGTCGCTCGATCGAGCTGCCGGTACGCGGGCCGG